>CAZFQV010000026.1:0-13435 GCA_964521175.1 uncultured Sphingobacterium sp. | reverse complement strand
CGGTACAAGCGCTTGTGCAGCTCCCTTTGGCTATTAGTATCGAGCAACAGTTCACAGAACACGAACCCTGTAAAAGCCTGTATGCCTATGCCGAAATGCTCGGCAGAGAAACAGGAATTTTATCACTGAGTATCCAGCATGGATTTCCTTATGCAGATGTGGAGGAAATGGGGACATCGGTACTTGTAGTAGCAGATGATGATCCGGAGAAAGCTCTTGCTATCGCTGAAAAATTAGGATCTTACATTAGGGAACGACGGGAGAGTTTTGTAGGCAAAAAAAATGATGTCCCTGCTGTACTTGAGCAATTAAAGCATAGCCCAAAACCTACTTTGTTGCTTGATATGGGCGATAACGTTGGCGGAGGTGCGCCGGCAAATAACTGTTGTCTGCTGGAAGCATTTGAGGCGTCTAAGCAGTTCAGGTATTTTATATGCATTTATGATCCTCAGGCTGTGGCGGATTCATCAGCACAAGGGTCGGGTAAACCTTTCGAACTTTCTTTCAGAGGAACCGTGAGAGAAGGAGTGAAAACGGTGACGCTGCAGGTTACCCTACGGGGTATATCTGACGGAAATTTCACAGAGAGGAACCCGCGACATGGGGGACAGGTAAATTTTAGGATGGGAAAGACCGCAGTTGTTTCGACTGCAGAAGGCAGTGTAATTATGTTTACGTCACTTAGAGTGATGCCCTTTAGCCTTGAGCAAATGATTTCTCAGGGGCTTGAGCCAACAGACTTTGATGCGATTATTGCCAAAGGAGTCAATGCTCCCATAGCGGCTTATGCGCCAGTGTGCCCTGCGATCATTCAAGTCAATACTCCTGGTGTTACCCAGGCTGATATGACTTCGTTCAGTTTCCGACATCGGCGTAAGCCACTTTTTCCGTTTGAATATGAATAATACCAGTATAAACACAAATATAGAATCGGGCGGTGACTGCTATAGCCGGGCAAAGCCGATAATATTCAATCCACGATAAATATGAATAAAAGATCCACCTTTTCTAAAGCTATTCTGGCGTTTGCTGCTATAGCTTTAATGATTTTTACAACAGATTTCTCTGTGTATGCTCAGGCCGCAAAAGAGAATTTACGTCCGGCGGCTTTGGGAAGGAAGGGCATGATTGCTACTGCAAACCCACTGGCAAGCCAGGCCGGTCAGAAAATACTTGCAAAGGGTGGGAATGCCATTGATGCCATAGTAGCTGCCGCTGCTTCGCTTAATGCAGTTGAACCATATATGTCGGGTACTGCTGGGGTGGGATATATGTTACTCTATTCTGCGAAGGAGAACCGGGTACGTTCATTGGTATTTGGCGGCTGGGTGCCTGAAACATTTAGAATTACGAATTTTAAAACGGGTGTTCGGGTGGCTGATGGTGCTGGTCATGGCGCGATGGAAACCATCGGGCCGAGGATCGCCGCAGTCCCCGGAAATCTTGCCGGATGGGCGAAGGCCTTAGAGGATTACGGGACGATGCCGCTCTCCGAAGTCTTTGAAAGCGCAATAGATTATTTGGATAATGGCATACCCATCACAGAATTTGATCAGGCGATGTGGGAAGGGACAGTCGCACGGGTAGCACCACACAAGGAATCAGCTAATATTTTTCTTAAGAATGGCAAGGACCCTTATGTTGTAGGAGATATTTTTTACAACAAACCGCTGGCAGCAACGATGAAGAGAATTGCTGCCGAAGGGATCAATGTTTTTTATAAGGGAGAGATCGCAAAAGAAATCGAAGCAGCCTTCGCCCGTGACGGGGGCTTCATTACAACAGCGGATCTTGCCGCGGTTCCGGACAGGGTACAATGGATAGACCCTATATCTGTTAAATACAGAGATTATACCGTTTATAATAACCCTCCCCCGGGTATGGGTATCCAACAGCTTCAGGTATTGAAAATCATGGAAGGGTTTGATTTGAAAAAAATGGGACATAACAGTGTCGATTACCTCGCTCATTTAATGGAAGCTATATATCTCAGTAGGATAGATACGGATAAATATATTGGTGATCCCTTATTTGTCGATGTACCCGTAAATATGCTCTTGTCGGATGACTATATTGTTAATCAAAGGGCGAAAGTTGTGGCCAGGGTGAAAGAGAGAAAGGCTGGAATAGCCACGGAATCATCTTTGTTAACGAAACCCCTGGAGGATGCTTCCGCAAATAAGTATAAATATTCTACAACCACTCTCTCTGCTGTGGATCAATGGGGTAATGCCGTGGTGATTATTCAAACCCACGGTGGAGGCTTTGGCTCCGGCTATGTTGCGGGCAATACCGGCCTGGTCTTCAATAGTGCTATGGATTGGATGACTCCGATCCCGGGCCAGGCAAATACCGCGGTGCCCGGAAAGGCGGTAGGCTGGTGCATCGGAGGGATGATGCAATTTCATAAAGACGGGAAGCCTGAGCTCATCGTGGGTTCTCCGGGAAGTTTTGGAATCTTACAGTCCGTTCCGCAGGTAGCGATGAATGTCGTTGATTTTGGGATGACGATCCAGGACGGGATTAGTGCAGCGCGCTTCAGATGGAAGGATGAGCTCGGCTCCGTTCCCGCAAAAGAAATTATCATGGAGACCCGGGTTCCTCCCGGCGTTATTAAAAAACTAAAAGAGATGGGATACATAATCGATACGAGTTTGGGCGACTGGACTATGACAGTGGGCGGGGTGCAGGGTATTACCATCGATCGGGAAAATGGGTGGTTAATGGGTGGTGCCGACCTCCGCCGTAATGGCTATGCAGTAGGATGGTAATATATAACTGGTAAGTGACGAAACAAAAATTAAACTCATGAAACAGAATAATACAAATCGAAGGAAATTTATCAAGGACTCGACCGTGGTAGCAGCGGGTTTCTCACTACTGCCGGGATTTGTTCTTGGCAAAGACGGTGAGATCGGCGCTGTGAGCTCAGCTCTAAACCGGCTGTTATCCGGAAGTGAGGGTATGAAGAAGATTGCTTTTATCACCAATATTTACCGTAACAGCGCTCATGCTGATGTAATTGGAACCAAGCTTTTTGTAGGTATTCCTACCGACGAAGGTATGGTGGAACCCAAGGTAAAGATCGTATCGGTCTGGATCGATCAGATTGGAGCGAATGATACCGGCGTTCGGATTGCCAAGATGAATGGAGCAACAATATATCCTACAATCGCGGACGCGCTCACCCTGGGGGGAGATCAACTTGCTGTGGATGCGGTAGTTTATATTGGTGAGCATGGAGACTATCCTTATAGTCGCTTCAATATTAAAATGTATCCCAGAATGAATTATCTGGAGCAGATATTTCGGGTTTTCGATGCATCGAACAGATCAGTACCGGTATTTACGGATAAGCATCTGGCCTATAGCTGGCTCGACAGTAAATGGGTTTATGACAGGGCTACCGAACTGAAAGTTCCGATGATGGCGGGCTCTTCGCTTCCGTACTGTTGGCGGGATCAGTCGCTGGAACATCCTCTGGGTAGCAGAATCTCTGAAGCAGTCGCCATTGGTTACGCGTCTCTGGATGCCTATGGTTTCCATGTAGCAGAGATACTTCAGTGTATGGTAGAACGCAGAAGGGGCGGCGAGACCGGGGTGCGCAGTGTGCAGGGTTTGAAGGGTGATGCGGTGTGGGGAGCAATAGATTCAGGGAAAATTTCTCTCAATCTGGTGAATGCGGCATGTGATAGTATTAAAAATAAGGCCACTGGCTCGATGCGCGAAATTGTAAAGATGCCTTATGCAGTGATTGTCAATTATATTGACGGGACTAAAGGAGCCATCCTCATGCTAAATGAATACGTAAATAGTGGATGGGCCTATGCAGCGAACGCGGACGGCAAAGTGGTAGCGACAGAATTTGTATTGGATAATAGCATGAGTTATTCTCATTTCAGCTATCTAACCCTGAATATTCAGAATTTTATCGTGAGCGGCAAACCCCCGGTTCCGGTGGAAAGAAATCTTTTGACCAGTGGTATTATAGATTTGGGTATAAGGTCACTGGCGGAAGGGAAGATCAAAGAAACTCCGTTTTTGAATATCAAATATAATACCCAGGGGTATACATCTATCCGGCCGGTAAGTCCGCGCCCCACCGGACAAAGTATAGGCCCCTGGCCACCAAAAGGTTACGAATTTATTATTCCCGATGCTTTTAAGAAAAAGACGTAGAAAACTCCGAATAATATCATAAAGTGTAATAAGTCAAAACGAGTCAGGCCGACTTGTCCTTGATTTTTTCAAGTAATTCATGCGAATTAAACTCCTCCCGGGGCATGTAGATCTAATTAATTATATTTAATTTGGAAAATCATTAAAAAGTCATGAATATATACACGTATTTTTATAGGACTAAATTTCAAAAAAATGACATCTAAAATAAGACTATTTACCAGGCTTACTTTCCGCCTGGGACTTCTTGCAGTACTGGGCTTAGCCTTTATCGGCACAATGAGCTTTATAGACTCCAATGGTAAACAAGGCTTGCCGGATAAGTCGCCGCGAAACGGCGGGCTTTTTCTGCCTGGAGGATTTGAGGGAGTAGTGGTTGCTGATTCCCTTGGCAGGGCCAGGCATCTGGCTGTAAACAGTAATGGCGATATTTATGTAAAAATGAGAAACCCCATCAACGGTAAAGGAAGTATCGCGATGAGAGATACTAATAACGATGGTAAGGCCGATATTATTGAGAATTTTGGAGACTATCCAGATGTAGGAAATTACGGTACCGCCATGAGGATCCACAAAGGGTATCTTTATTTCACTACAGCTGGAGAGGTTTACCGTACAAAGCTGACTCCGGGTAAATTGGTTCCCGAAGGAAAGTCAGAATTGTTAGTAACAGATGATTACCGGAACGACCCTCATGGCTCATCACATATTGCGAAGCCTTTGGCTTTCGACGATGAAGGAAATATGTATGTCCCTTTCGGGTCACCGAGTGATGTCTGTGGAATAAAAGACCGTCAACCAGGTTCTCTTGGACAATATCCTTGCCCTGAGCTGGCTGAACACGCCGGGATCTGGAAATTTAGTGACAGTAAGCCGAATCAGACCCAAAAAGATGGCGTAAGATATGCAACTGGTATTCGGAGTGTGGTAGCTATGGAGTGGAATAAAAAGGAAAATGCGCTATACGTTTTGCAGCATGGCCGGGATGATTTAGTTAGGCAGTTCCCTGACATTTATAATCCATGGCAAAGCGCTCTGTTGCCATCCGAGGAATTTTTCAAAGTGCCTGAAGGAGCCAATGGTGGGTGGCCTTATGTCTATTACGACTATATGCAGGGTAAGAAGCTGTTAAATCCTGAATATGGAGGAGACGGCAAAAAAGAACCTACAGAAGATTACTTGCAGCCTTTGGTAGGATTTCCCGGTCATTTCGCCCCTAACGATCTGTTTTTCTACACTGGCAACCAGTTCCCAGATCACTATAAGAATGGAGCTTTTATTGCTTTCCACGGATCTACAATCCGTTCGCCTTATCCTCAGGGAGGGTACTTTATCGGCTTTGTACCATTTAAAAATGGTGCTCCTTCAGGTGACTGGGAAGTGTTTGCCGATGGCTTTCCGGTAGTCGACACTATTATAAATACAAGTGATGCAGCTTACCGTCCGATGGGTATAGCAATGGGTCCGGATGGCTCTCTTTATTTCTCTGAGAGCGAAAAAGGTAAGATATGGAGAGTGATGTACAAGGGTGACAAGAAGAACTTTGGCGCTGCTCAGCTATCTGCAATGCAAAAACGTAAAGAGACTCAGCCGCATATTAAAACTCCTGATCCGATAAAGGATAATGTCAACACCGCTAAAGTTGCCGCTGGAGCTAAACTTTATAATACCTATTGCGCAACCTGTCATCAGGCTGATGGCAGGGGTGACGGAACCCGTTTCCCGCCGCTAGAGAAATCGGAGTATGTAAGGGGCGACCGGAGAAGGTTGATTGATATTGTTTTGAACGGTCTGAGTGGACCAATTACGGTAAATGGAGTCGGTTACAATGAGGTGATGCCGCCGAACAGCTATCTCAATGATGAACAGATTTCACTTATTCTTACCTACGTACGTGCTAGCTTCAACAATAACTTAACTGGTATTCAGCCTCAGGAGGTTGCACGGGTGCGCGCCCAGAGTAAAAGACCTTAAGTCATGATATTTATCAACTATTTTATTTTAATCATTCTGTCTGTATTTCCTGCAGGCAGAATGATTATTAGTGAAAATACGAATGTACCAATGCCGGCTTCAGAAAGTCAGATTTATGAAGTGTCCAGGTTGACAAAGCCCCTCAAAATCGATGCGAAATGGGATAAGGCTGCATGGCGAAAGATCAAACCTATCGATATCAAACATTATATGGGCAAGGTCTCGGCATTCCAGCCGCGGGTACAAGCCAAAATGATGTACGATGATAATAATGTATACGTTATTTTTCAGGTGCATGACCGCTATGTAAGAAGTGTAGTCACGGAATACAATGGCGCTGTCTCAACTGACTCCTGCGTGGAATTTTTCTTTTCGCCAGATACTGAGCTTCCCCTGAACTATTTTAATCTGGAGATCAATGCGGGCGGAACTCCGTTAATGTTTTATATTAAAGAAACGATGCGGAATATGAAGAAACTCACAGAGAGTGAACTTCAGCAGATTGAGATTGCCCATTCTTTGCCATCTGTTGTCGATCCGGAGATTACTGAACCGGTAACCTGGACGATTGAATACCGTATTCCACTATCTCTTTTGGGTAAATATGCTAATGTCAGCAAACCTGCTCCGGGAGTAATCTGGAAGGCTAACTTTTATAAAACTGGCAGCAAGACCTCCAATCCCAACTATCTGACCTGGTCTGTCGTTGAGTTTGAAAGACCAAATTTTCATTTGCCACAGTTCTTCGGGAGATTGAAGTTTCAATAGCAGAGGGCGGATACATGGAAACGGAGCGACTGGTAATCATAGGTTCTGGTACCATGGGGCACTCAATCGCACTGAATGCGGCATGGGCAGGGCTGGGTGTTAGCCTTTATGGCCTCGATAGTGATGATATCAATAAAGGCCTTGCCGGTATACGGAGAAAGTTAGAGACTCTGGTTCGCTACGATCTTGTGAACGGATCCTCATACGAAGAGATTATAGATAGAATCCACACGACTATCAATCTTGATGAAGCCCTTACTGATGCCACGTTTGTTATTGAATGTATCCCGGAGGATATAGAGTTCAAGAACGAACTGTTTCTTAGACTCGACAAGCAGTGCTATCCTGAAGTGATCCTGGCTTCAAATACTTCCGGACTTAGTCTTAAAGGAATAGCCCATGGGATGGATCATCCGGAGCGGATAATACTTGCTCATTTTTGGAATCCAGCTCATCTTATCCCCTTGGTGGAGGTTTTGAAGGCTGAAAAGACCACAGATCGGGTATTTGAACGGACGATCGCTTTATTGAGGTTCATGAATAAAAAACCCATTGAAGTAAAGCATGAAATCCCTGGATTGATAGGCAACCGTTTACAGTTCGCTCTTTTTCGGGAAGCACAGTATCTTCTGGACGAAGGCATTGCCAGCAAAGAAGATATCGATACGGCTGTCACCCACGGTATAGGCCGGAGACTGTCAGTTACCGGCCCTTTGATGTCGGCCGATATGGGTGGACTTGATGTTTTTTGGTCAATCTCAAACTACCTGTTTGAAAATTTGAGTAAAGCAGGTACTTCGTTTCCGATGCTCGAAAGACTAGTGCTGGATGGTAAGTTCGGAGATAAAAGCGGCGAAGGCTATTATCTATGGGATAAAGAACTTTCTGAGAAGATGAATGAAGGTCGCGAGCAAGAGCTTATCCGGTTTATGAAGCAGGATGAAAAGACGTGCTGACATATCGCTTTAAACTAATATAAAATGGAACAGACTCGTTATACCAAATCTGCAGAGCTACTAACAAGAGCAAAAAAAGTACTTGCCGGCGGTGTTCCTTCAGAATTCAGGAAGTATAATCATCCACATGCGATATTTTACACTCATGGAAAGGGAAGTCGCATTTATGATGCTGACGGCAATGAGTATCTTGACTTCACCCTGAGCCAGGGTCCTTTAATACTAGGTCATTCTCATCCGCATGTGCTGAAGTCAGTAAACGAATATTCGGCGCAGGGACAGCTTTATGCCGGCCAGCACCTCAAAGAAATCGAATTGGCCGAAAGGCTCAACCGGCTGATTCCTTCAGCGGAGCTGATGAGATTCTGTTTAGACGGATCGGAGGCTGTGCAAACAGCTTTCCGCGTAGCAAGAGCAAAAACCGGCAAACGAAAATTTTTACGTTTCGAAGGGCATTATCACGGATGGCTGGATAATGTAGCATGGGGAATATCAAGCCCTTCAGCTGAAGCTTTGGGTTCCAGAGAGCGTCCCCAGGTTTTTCCATGGACATCCGGCTTACCCGAACATTCAAAAGATGAATTTATAATCTTACCCTGGAATGATCTTGAGCTGGTAACAAACACGCTGGCCCGCCATGCTGAGGAAATCGCGGCGATCATTACTGAACCGATTATGTGTAATAACGGCTGTATAGAGCCCGAATCAGGTTTTTTGCAAGGACTTCGGGATTTATGCGACCAGTACAAAATCGCGTTGATATTTGATGAGGTTATTACCGGATTCAGGTTGAATCTCGGAGGAGCGCAAAGCTATTTTGGAGTCATTCCCGATCTGTCTATTTTTGCGAAAGCTATGGGCAGCGGCTATCCTATCAGCGCCATTGTTGGAAGAAGGCACTGGATGGGGTTGATTGAGGAAGGCAAAGTTATCCATGCCGGAACGATGAATTCCAGCAATCCGACGATAGCGGCCTCCTTATCCACCATTGAAGTGCTGGAAAAAGACAATCCATACGAACGAATGTTCCGTTTAGGAAAGAAGCTGATGGAAGGCCTCAACAATGCCGCCGTAAGGAACAAACAGGATATGCTGGTACAAGGCCCTGGCCCAATGTTCAGTATATCTTTTACCAGGCTAAAGGAAGTCAGGGACTACAGGGATACCCTGAACTGCGATAAGCCAAAGTTAGCGGCTTTTATATCGGCTATGCACGACCGAAAGATCCGAATAATAGGGAGAGGTTTATGGTATATCAGTGCAGCGCATACGGATGAAGATATTGACCATGCAATAGACGCGGCAGAAGAAGTGTTGTCGGAGATGTAACAAATATATTTTCTTGCAGGAATTCTTGTAAAGTTTTGGAAATTCTTTCACCTTTAGCTCTTAGATGAAAGATATAGAAATTGGCGTTCTTTTGGAGTCTATTTTACCAAAAGAGCGAATAAAGTGCCGCTTAATAGATCTTGTTGCCTATGCTTCTGATGCAGGCTTTTATTATTTGAGACCAAAAGCAGTAGTCCAGCCATTGAGCGAGCAGGAAATTGTTAACCTCCTTGAATTTTCCCACCAGCATAAAGTGCCAATAACCTTCCGCACAGGTGGTACTAGTTTGTCGGGCCAGTCTATTACAGACGGAATCCTGGTAGATCTGAGTAAGTATTGGAATCAGATTCTTATCGAGGATTCGGGCAGCAATGTACGCGTGCAACCCGGGATCACTGGAGCTATGGTGAATGTCTTCCTTAGAAAGCACAAGCGTAAAATCGGGCCTGATCCTTCCAGTATTGATGCCGCAATGATTGGAGGCATCCTTTCCAATAATTCGAGTGGAATGTGCTGCGGAGTGAGCCTTAATTCATATCATACTACGAAACACATTCGTTTTATCTTACCCAACGGTAAAACCTTTTCGACAGAGTCTAAGGGCGATTATGATCGCTTCGAAAAAGAGTGTCCTGAAATCTTTAATTCTGTTTCCAACTTAAGGGAGCAGATCCTGGGAAATCCTGCCCTCTCTGCGAGGATTAGAAAAAAATACCTCACAAAAAATACAGTAGGGTATTCCTTGAATTCTTTTGTAGATTATTCTCATCCCCTTGATATACTGTCGCATTTACTGATTGGGGCGGAGGGAACTCTGGGTTTCATCGCTGAAGCGGTCATGGAAACCGTCCCTGATTTTCCGTATAAATCAACAGCATTTATTTATTTTAAAGATATTTATTCGGCCTGTCAGGCTATCACCCCCCTGACGGAAACAGGTGCTGAAGCGGTCGAATTGATGGACAGAGCCTCGTTGAGGTCGATTGAGAGTATTAAAGGTGTTCCGGCAATCCTGAAAACATTGCCCGAACCCACTGCTGCGCTGTTAGTGGAATATCAGAGTAATACCCTGGAGGAGCTGTCTGCTAAAATTGATAGTCTAATGCCGCGGACAGAAGGTTTTTCATTACTGGAACCTATAGTTTTTACACAGGATAGGGCTGAACAAGCTTTTTTATGGAAACTGCGTAAGGGAATGTTCCCTGCTGTGGGCGCTGTGCGAGCAAGTGGAACCACTGTTATTCTGGAAGATATTGCGTTTCCTGTTGACCAGCTAGGTGACGCTATCCTCGACCTCCACGTTCTTTTTGCAAAACACCAATATAATAATGCGATCATCTTCGGTCATGCCAAAGATGGTAACATCCATTTTGTGGTTACTCAATCGTTTAATTCGGCATCTGAAGTAGAGCGCTATGACCGCTTCCTCAAGGAAGTAGTCGATCTGGTAGTTAAGAAATATGACGGCACACTAAAAGCAGAACATGGGACAGGCCGTAATATGTCGCCATTCGTGGAGACCGAATGGGGTGCCGATGCTTATCAGATTATGAAAAGTCTGAAGTCCGTTATCGATCCTGAGAATCTGCTAAACCCGGGAGTGATTATCAATGAGCATAAAAATGCACATATCCAGAACTTAAAATCGCTGCCCACGGTGGAAGAGGAGGTCGATCGGTGTATAGAATGCGGCTATTGTGAGCATAAATGCCCCAGTCGGAATGTCACCACTACGCCCCGGCAAAGAATTGTTATCCGTAGGGAGCTGGAATTGATGAAAGCCAGGGGCGAACATGCTGCCCATAAAGAGCTGATTTCGCAATATCAATACGATGGTATGGATACCTGTGCTCTGGACGGATTATGTGCTACAGCCTGCCCCGTAGATATTAATACCGGCGATTTGATTAAAAGGCTGAGGAGAGAAAATCATTCCAAATTCTCAAACAACATCGCCTTGCTGGTCGCTCGTAATTTCAAAACGGTCACCGTATTGGTAAGTTTTGCGCTTAAAACCGGCGAGACCATCAATCGTATTTTCGGTAAAAATACAATGATCGGCTTGACCAAGGCGATCAGGAAGCTGATCCCTGAATTTCCGTTATGGAGCAATCATTTGCACGCTACCGGGAGAATAACAGGGAAATACACGCATTCTTTCACAGAGAAAGCGACAAAAACGATAGTCTACTTTCCTACCTGTATTTCCAGAATGATGGGCGGAGGGGATAAAAAAAATGTTCCTGATACTTTTTTGAGTGTTTCGGAGAAAGCGGGAATCCAGGTACTCATACCTCAAGGCATAGAGTCAATGTGTTGCGGACAAATGTTCTCATCCAAAGGCTATAGTAAAGCTTACGTAACTAAGGCCAATGAGACTATAGAGAAGCTCTGGACCATCACCCGGGGAGGGGAAGTCCCAATCGTTCTGGATGTAACCTCGTGTTCCCATACTTTACAGGAGTGTCGCCCCGCCTTGGATGACAATAATAAAAGTCGTTATGATCAGCTGAGTATTATTGACAGCATAGATTACCTGCATGACCATGTGATTCCGGCTCTCGGGCCGGTCAATAAAAAAGGCACTATCGTGCTGCATCCGGTTTGCTCTCTGCAGAAAATGGGCCTGGAAAGTAAATTTATCGCCGTTGCCAGCCATTTCACTGAGCATGTTGATATTCCGGTACATGCGGGTTGCTGTGGGATGGCGGGCGACCGAGGCTTCCTGTTCCCGGAACTTACGGCCTCAGCAACAGCACCTGAAGCAGCTGATGTTAGGGGTAAGGACTATGACGGCTATTATTCTTCTGCAAAAACCTGCGAGATTGCCATGTCTGAAGCAGTAGGTAAGAACTATGAATCAGTACTTTACCTGGCGGATGACGCTTTATGAGATAGTTAAACCGAAAAATATTGTCAGGCAAAATGCTTGAATATATTCAGCTCCTCTTCCGGCTTATCGCCCAGGGATATTATGGGGAAAGCAGAATTAGCGGGTTTTGTCTTGGCCGCCTTGGGTCTGTTCAGATTTTGACAAAGTACGATATGAATTTTTGTCGTATTTTCTCTTTCCGTCCATTCCTTCATAGGATGGTTATGCAGCGGTAATTTATGCCAAGCCCTTAAGCGTGTGCGGCATAGCTTAAGCAAAGATAAGTTTTGTAAATATAATCTGTCTTTTCCTCTAAGAGGTCACTGAACCATTATGGTTTTAATTGGTGCCGTTCATGCCATCTCTTAATCCCGATGCCAGATCCTGCCAGTTAAGTACCAGGAGACTTGCTAGTATTCCCAGTAATATGATTATCCAGAAGGCTGTTCTGTTCTTTTTCTTTTCCATGGATTTATAATTTTAAACATTTCTTCATTGCATTAACATCTTTTATTTGGGAGTTGTAATGTTAAAGAGACCTGAGAATTAATAATGTATTAAACATCGAATGCAGCAAAAGGCCGTAAAAGAAGCCGCATTTAACTCTGATGTAACCAATGCTGATGCCCATCATAACAAAGGGGAAAGCAAAAAGCGGATAGAGATAGATCAAGTCCAGGTGATAGGGCCTGAATTTTTCGATATGACCTAAGCCAAAACTTAATACAAGTAGATAGAAATAGTATTTGAAATAGCTGGTTCTGAGCCTGACTAAAAATGTTTCAGACGTATATCTGTACAAAGCAAAAAATAGAAGAATGCTGATGGCAGCCAGAATCGCTTCCCTTAATCCCAGACCAGCAATTGTGCCGCCTGCAGTAATATAGAAAAGGAGGGCAGTCGAAAACGAGAAGTCTTCCCTTCGGCATGAAAGTCCTAGCCGGTATGCCAACTCCTCGAAAAAGGGCACAATTAGTATGGTTACATGCGGGCCAAAAGCATCTTCTATCGCTTTGTTATTATTAGTTAGATTGCTAATTATGGACTGGACCTGAAAGGTCTTTACTAGAAAGTGATCGATTGAGGTGAGTAAGAGAAAGCTAATTAATGCTATTGTAATATTTAGCCAATAGATACTCCAGACTTTTCTGAGGTTAATATAGATCCTCGGACTACTCTGCTCTAACAACACAGGCGCTTTTAGATAATCAAGAATAGTAGAAAATAGCATCGGTTTGGATTTTAATAAGACTGTCAGTTTCTGACAGTCTTATCCTGAGTACTAGAGAAGATTTTTTAAAAACTTCGCTCCCTTAAACAGAGGTATGAGAACTATAAGTGCTGAAAGCACTTCGCC
>CAZFQV010000025.1:0-13646 GCA_964521175.1 uncultured Sphingobacterium sp. | reverse complement strand
AGCAAAAGAACAAGGAATCAGAAATGGCTTTTTAAAAGTATCTGACATTCACACCATTGTCTTTAGACCTGATCCTGTTAAAGCCATAGAGTTTTATAAGGCAAAGCAGCAGGACCCGGGGGAATTAAACTGGACGCCTGTGCAGGCAAAAATTTCAAAAAGCGGAGATTGGGGATTTACCACCGGGCCTTACCTCTATACTTCAGCTGCAGACAATTCGAGCTATTACGGCGAATACTTGTCTGTATGGAAGGCAAATCGAACGGGGGTCTGGAAACTGGCGATCACCCTTGCCAGTCCTCATCCAAAATCTGAAAGCAAGCCCGAGCTGAGCTTCATTAATCCGACAGATTTCAAATTTTTCAGGCAAATTTCACCAGCTCGTCTTAAACAAAGAGAGGACTTGATCCTCACCACGGATCGATTGCTTTCTACCACACTGAAAAAGGACATATCCTTAGGTTATGATATTTTCCTTTCGGATGAATCCCGCCTATTGTTCCCGGGCTATGAGCCTGTACTTGGGAAGCAGAACATCGCTGATTTCTATTCGCATCAAGACTTTAAGATAGAAACTGAGCCCCTCACCGCAGACCGGTCGATTGGCAGCGATCTGGCATACACCTACGGAAAAGCCCGGATTACAAAAGATGGTCAAACCACTGAATATAATTATATTCGAATATGGGAATCGCAGGAAGAATTTAAATGGAATGTAATTGTTGAAATATTCTCTCCGGCAGATTAAACTGATTCATGAAGGCTGAGCTTATAAACAAAGGTGTGAGCTTATTAAAGTAGACCGCTAATCAGCTTCTCGGTGCTCATTCCCTCGGCTTCTGCCTTATAATTTCTCACAATTCTGTGGCGGAGTATTGATTCAGCCACGGCCTGTACATCTTCGCGATCAGGAGAATATTTTCCGGAAATCACCGCATGACATTTCGCCCCTAACACCAGATACTGGGAGGCCCTGGGCCCTGCACCCCAACTCAGGAATTTATTCACCTGCTCCGTTGCTGTCGGCGTTCCCGGGCGTGTTTTAGCAGCCAAGGACACGGCATAATCCAATACATGATCTGTGATTGGAATGTTGCGAATCAATTGCTGGAAAAAGCTGATTTCTGTTGCATTTAGTATTTTTTTGAGCTCTACTTTACGATTTGCTGTAGTGTTTTTGACTATCTGCAGTTCCTGCTCAAAGGTAGGATAAGTCAAAGAAACATTAAACATGAAACGGTCGAGCTGGGCCTCCGGCAGAGGGTAGGTACCCTCTTGTTCTATAGGATTTTGTGTAGCTAGCACGAAGAAGGGTTGAGGCAGTTTGTGCGTTTGTCCGCCGATTGTCACCATTTTTTCTTGCATCGCTTCCAGCAGAGCAGCCTGAGTTTTAGGCGGGGTCCGGTTAATTTCATCGGCAAGAATGATGTTCGAAAAAACAGGACCCTTAATAAACTTAAATGTGCGATCGTCGCCGAGAATCTCGGACCCTATAATATCAGAAGGCATGAGGTCGGGCGTAAACTGTATCCGATTATAGGTAAGATCGAGCACTTGTGCCACTGTCTGTACAAGCAGCGTCTTGGCCAGTCCAGGTACGCCCACCAACAGGCAGTGACCATTACTGAATATAGAAATAAGAACCGCCTTAACGACCTCATCCTGGCCCACAATAACCTGCGCAATCTCTTCCCTTATCCGCTTATATGAATTATGCAGGGCATCAGCTGCTTCAACCTCGGTACTGTAGGCCATGCTAGTTTAATTTTGCGCCGTTGTCCAGGTGCTAAGCTCAGGACATGTCTGAAATTCAGCATCAATCTTAATATAAGTCACTTTCCTCCGTTTTTCAAACCATTCGCTGATTGTCTTGTTGTGCTTATCTTCAAACGCCACTTCTTTGATCTTTGGATAATCCATTTCCAAACTCGCCCGATGTGGGGGTGTTTTAGACTTCAATAACAGAATACGGTAGCCTTTTTTTTCATCGGCTGCGGTAAAAAGTTCAGGAGGAGAAATACT
Source organism: uncultured Sphingobacterium sp. (assembly GCA_964521175.1). Taxonomy (GTDB): domain Bacteria; phylum Bacteroidota; class Bacteroidia; order Sphingobacteriales; family Sphingobacteriaceae; genus Daejeonella. The sequence goes on along the minus strand of CAZFQV010000025.1, from coordinate 11,624 downwards.
TCCAACCTCCATGGTGTCAATGGTAAGGAATATCTGCGGATCTAGTTTATCGGTCGGGATATGCGTCGTACGGTTTTGAACATTCTCCGCGTTCAGCATCATCCCACCATTATATTTAGTTTCGTTATCATCAGAATATAACGCAGCGGCTGTTGAAAAGTCAATTTTCTTATCCACTACTTGGTGATAAATGCTATCGATATGGGCCTTCGCACGATCTAAACTGGCTTGCGAGGGTTCCGTTTTAATTAATATATGGCGCACGTTCACCTGCTCGCCTCTTCTTTCAATCAGCTGCAGCACATGGAAGCCAAATTCGGTTTCAATAACAGATGATAGTTCGCCTGGTTTAAGCTTAAAAGCCGCTGCTGCAAATTCTTTTACCAGACTCCCCCGATCCATAAACCCCAGGTCTCCTCCTTCACGTGCTGATACCGGATCCTGGGAATAGAGCCGTGCCAGCGCAGAGAAATCCTCCCCTCCCTTTACCCTCAGCCGGAGCACCTCTGCCCGATCACGGAATATCTCTTTTTCCTCCCGATTCATCTTCGGATAAACGACAATCTCCCCAATCTCTACTTCTGTATTAAAAAACGGCAGACTATCCTTAGGGATAGCTTCAAAATAACGTCTCACTTCCAGGGGCGTAATAGTTACATTCTCTGTGATTTTCGCCTGCATTTTATCCGCAATAAGCATCTCACGAATATCGGGCCTGATCTCGTCTTTATATTGTATGAGTGAGCGGTTGAGGAACTGCTCCAACCGCTCCTGACCACCCGCACGCGATATACTTATGCGCATACGACGATCAATCTCGTTATCCAGATCGTCTTCTGTTACAGTAATGGAATCGATAATGGCTTGTTGACCCAGTATTTTCTGTGAAAGCAGGCTCTGTAAGATCTGACATTTAATTTCAGGATTGTCAGGATTTCCCTGCGACAGGTATTGAGCGTATTGCATATCTATTTCAGACTGAAGGATGATTGCGCTACCCACAACTGCCGCCACTTTATCAAGGGATTTCTGCTGTGCATTTACCTGGGTGAATATGGTAAACAGTATTCCTATTAGTATCCCTAAGCTTTTTCTCATTTTAAATATTCTTATTCTTTTGTGCAGGACGCGGTCTGCTATATCTGTTGTATCCTTAACTAATTAGTCAGGCATTCCGTGTATTTAATATCGTTACAATTCGTGCAAAATTATCAGATAATATTCATTAATCAATTATTTAAATAATTACACTGGAATTATCCTGCATTTTTGTTAGCCATCTCTATATATGATCGATAAGGCTCCTAAAATAAGCTTTTCAAAAATAAGGATCTTTCATTTAACTATTTTTAACAGATGCTTTATTAAGTTTGCATCGGCCCTGACCGGATTCTGCATGGAAAAATTGAACACCCAAAATTCTGGAGCGTTAAGGTATCTGATGACGGAAGACCTTTATCTATTGAACGATAAGTCGCCAATAGCTAAAGCGATGCCTGTACCTGACTCCGTCCCGACGATAGATATCCCGAAAGAAACACCGTCATCTTCCGGATATAATTATTTGGGGGAGAACAACAGGTATTTTCTGATACTGATCCAGGATGAAAATTCTCCAGGGATGGACGGCGGGCATCAGGAGATGCTACTAAAAATCATGAAAGCTAAGGGGATGGAGATGAGAGATCTGGCGATATTAAACCTGGCAAAGTACCCTGATGCCAGCTTCATAAGATTAAAAGAATTTTTTAGCTGTAATAAATTATTAATGTTCGGCATCAATCCTACCAGGATTGGCCTTCCTCCTTTCGGATCAAACAAATCGCTTGTGCACGAAAATGTGAAAGTCCTGGCAAGTTTCGGGCTGGACGAGATGAGCAAAAGCGTCGATAAGAAAAAGGAGTTTTGGGCGGTAATGAAAGATTTCTGATGGAACTTATTTTTGCGAGCAACAATCAGCATAAACTCGATGAGATTCGTGCTATGGCGGAAAATACATTTCTGCTGAAAGGCTTGAATGATATAGGCTGTTATGACGATATCCCCGAAACAGGAACTACCTTTGCTGCCAACGCCGTTCAAAAAAGTCGTTATATCCATGATAGATATCACAGGGATTGTTTTGGCGATGATTCGGGACTAGAGATTGATGCGCTCAATGGTGAGCCTGGCGTTTATTCTGCTCGTTATTCAGGGAGCAGAGATTCTGAAAAAAATATAGACCTCGTTCTTCAAAGGATGGAAGGTAAGAATAGCCGTAGTGCACGTTTCAAGACGGTCATTTCACTAATCCTGCAAGGAGAGGAATATTTATTCGAAGGAAGCGTAGAGGGCCTCATCACCCGGCAAAGAGCAGGTATCCGAGGGTTCGGATACGACCCCATCTTTATCCCGGAGGGTTATTCCGTGACTTTTGCTGAAATGGCTCCTCCAGAAAAGAACCGCGTGAGCCATCGGGCTATTGCGATCGGGAAGATGCTTGATTTTTTAAAGAGCAGGGCTTAACTTTTCTTTTTTTGCCATAATCTCAGGTTTTGGTTTAACTGGCAACCGGGGCTTAGTATCTTCGGGTATAATTTTTTGGTTGGTTTTCTTCTTCAGCTGGGGTATTATTTCTTCCTTCGACGCTGGCCGGTCTTTCGGCTTCCAGATAAAACCATCCAATATCCGTTCATCTTCTGTAAGTTCGTTCATGGGTGTGGTAGATGCCTGTACTGAACGAATAAAACTGATCTCTTTTAACTGTCCGTCTGCAAAATTCATCCTTATTCGGCTACTCACCTGGTGGTTAAGCCCGGTATAAACACTATCATCTTTTACATAATAAATACTCTCGGCATTGCCGTCAACAAACATGCGGTCGAGCTTATTATCCCTGAAATACCCTGTCATAACCTTCCCCTTTATCTGGTTAAAATTAGTGGAATCAGGGTCGTCTGAGTTGATAATAAAGCTGTTATGCTGCAGCAGCATATTGTCGAGCTTCTTGTTTTTCAGTTGTAGATAGATGGTGTCGCCCGACAATTGAGATCCCTGAGACCAAAGCATTGGGTTGCCATAACACCTGACAGTAGAGTCGGCATAGCTGAAAAACATCGAGTCTGCTTTCGCCTGAAGATCAGATTTGAAAATCTTTGCGTTATGATAAGCTATAACAATCCGTGTGCGAGTTGTATCCACAGTTAAGGAGTCGCCATTCCGCGCCACTATAGTCGAGCTGTCGGGGGGAGATTTTCTTGCCAGAGCGGCAGAATCTCCGGGCCGGGGAATAGGATCAGCCGGAGGTTCCAAAACTCTCTTAATCTGCCCGACAGCATTTCCCTGGTGCGCGGTGTCTATCGCCAAAGAAGCCGAGTCCATATCTACGGAATCCAAATGCCCGGCAGGCGGCGGATGCAAGGACCCTGCTACGCTGGCGTCTCCGGGGCCGCTGACCTCAGTACCGGCGCTAAGCTCTTCTTTACGATAAGGCTTAACCTCTCCAATGGGCACCACCTTGCTGAATAGCGTATCAGCCGTATACCAGATCGAATCGACCTGGGAGGAATCCGACTCTGAAAGAATCACTACATAGGGATTTTGTGTCACCATGATACTTTCATCAGACTTCCGATAAATACCGATTCCGCCTCTGAGCTCCGCCTTTTCCGCTGTATCAATAAAAGTAACACTACCGATTGCCCTTCCGTACCCTGCCTTGCGGTCGTAAAACAGGCTATCTCCCTTCATCGATTTACTCCCCTGGGTGTAGAGGTTGTTTTTCCCAAAACGGGCCTGATCAGTATTGGTATTATACGTGCCATTTTCAGTATAAAGTGTATCGTCCTTCCCATAAATATGGGTAGGACCGTAGAAGTAAGCAATTTTTGAGGCAGTATTATATCGTAACGTGTCCGTCTTTATCAGCGCGTCGGGTGAGGTAAGCGTTACATTATGTCGGAAGTATGAATCTTTAGTCGATGAGAAGTAATAGCCGTTCCTACTGGTGAGCACACTTTTTCCGTTCACGATCTTACCTCCCCCTGTATAGGTTCCCATCCGGGTAGACATATTATAAGTGAGCAGGCTGGTAGTTAATATTGCATCGCCATCAATGAGTCGCACATTATTCGTGAGAATAGCCAATTTGGTATTACCGTCATAGTTCAGAAGATCAGAATAAATTACCGTTCCGGATGGTTGGGTGATAACGATATGGCCAAAAGCATCGAAAGTATTATTTAGATTGTTGAAATCAGCGCTATCAGCGGCAAGTGTAGAGCCTTCGTGTTCAAAAACCGGCTTAATGATACGAGCATAACCCTCTTTGGGAAAGCCCTTTGTCAACTCAGAACTCCTAATCACAATACGCGTTCCTTGTGCATACGCCGACAAGGTAAATACAGACAACAAAATAGAAAACAGGACTTTCCTCACTTTACAAAAATAGTTTTTTGGCTAAGGATTTTAATTAAATAATTTTGAGCCATGTTACCTCTTAGCCGTTTATCATCATTCATCAAAGAACATGCCCTTTTCCGGCCGGATGAAAGTGTGCTACTGGCGGTGAGCGGGGGGCGCGATTCTGTACTAATGGCTACCATGTTTAAAGCCTTGGGATTTAAGTTCGGAATAGCCCACTGTAATTTCAGGCTGCGGAATGAAGAATCAGAGAAAGATCAGGAGTTTACTGCAGATCTGGCTGTTTCACTCGACGTACCATTTCATGTTATCAGCTTCGATACTGACACCTACGCTAAAAGTCATCATGTTTCAATCCAGATGGCGGCAAGAGAACTTCGCTACCAATGGCTGGAGCAAATCCGTGCAGATTCAGGATATGCGTTTATCGCCGTTGCGCACCATCAGAATGACGTGATCGAAACCACGTTGCTCAACCTGGTACGTGGAACCGGCATTTCTGGCATGCGTGGCATTGCGGTAAAAAAAGGCAAGATCATCCGGCCTCTTTTGTTCCTGACAAGGGAAGAAGTGGATCAGTGTATTGAAAGTACCGGAGTCATATTCAGGGAGGACTTATCAAACAAATCAACAAAATATGCCAGAAATAAGATTCGTTTGGAAGTTATCCCTCTGCTCAAACAACTCAATCCAGCGCTTGAGGAAACGTTTGAAGCGAATAGAAAACGTTTCGCAGATCTTGAATTGCTGCTGGAAAAGACGCTGGAAGAGTTAAGAAAGAAACTCTTTATAAGGCTTCACGATGATGAAATAGAGATCAATCTGCCGGAATTGAAAAAACTCGAGCCTTTGGACACCCTTCTTTACGGCGTTTTCAAGCCTTACGGCTTTACAGGAAAAGTACTAAACGACCTGAGCAGATCCTGGGAAAGCGAATCATCCGGAAAGATTTTTAGTTCGGCAAGCCATAATCTGATCATCGACCGCAATCGCCTGCTATTAGTGGCCCAACAATTTAATTTGCCCACCGCTGTAGGTATTGATGAGGCGCACAGCTTAATTTGCTGGAATAATCAGAAATTCAGGAGCCTCAAGACGGAGGCTGAGGGTTATCTCCTTAAAAAAGATAGCACCCTGGCTCAGTTGGATATGGACAAACTGACGTTTCCGCTGACCCTGCGATCATGGAGGTCGGGCGATTATTTCTATCCTTTGGGGATGAATGGAAGAAAGAAGATCAGCGATTTCTTTGTAGAACATAAAGTCCCCCGCTATCGTAAGAAGAATATCGGAATCCTTGAAAATGGAAATGGAGACATCATCTGGGTGGCCGGAATGCGCCTGGATGACCGCTACAAAATCACTGGCAAAACCAAAAAAGTTTATACCTTAGAGCAATTCAACTGATATGCAAAGCGTTCCAGATTTTATTGAGAAACAATACATTGGACACGATTATAGTCGCATCAGTGTCAGGCTAGTCCTCGCGCTTTTTTGCTTCATCGCGTATTTTATTACTGAAAAGAGAGAACAAAATGCGGCTCTTTTCCTGGTTGCCGGCTGCGGCATCCTGGTCGTATCAGTAATCTTAATGTTCCTGCTTCATTACCGAACTACTGTTAAGAATAAGAGTGTTACTCTGGATGGCCTGTGGACTACCCGAATGGTGAAAATCGATTTAAACAGCATAAGCAAGGTAGAGCGTATCCCGTATAGCTCTTATATCATTAACAATCCCGTTTACAATTTGCATCAGAAAGGAACCGTGCGTTTCTACGCCGGGGGGAAGGAAGCCATTAAGCTCACTGACCGTGACGGTCTGATTTATATCATTGGAACACAGGTTCCTGCCGAATTGGAAAATAGCATTAACATGCAGATGAAGGCTTAAGCTATCAGCCTTACTTACCTGTTATATTACACACCATTTTTTCAAGCTCTTCTATATCGAAAGGCTTCGCAAGAAAGCCGTCTGCACCGGCGACACGGGCCAGTGATTCCACGTCATTATTAGCGGAGAAATAAATGATCGGTATTTTACATAATTCAGGATCAGCCTTAACTGACTGCGTGGCCTTAATACCCCCTAAATCGGGGATCCAATTATCCATTAGGATAATGGCTGGCATAATCTCCCGTACCGTTTCAACTATGTTCTTGCAGTGATTTCTGGTATAAACATCCCATCCTTCTTCTTCGAGGATATAGGTGCATATAGAAAGGATATCTTCATCATCATCACAAATCAAAATACGTTTGGGCATAGCTTATATAGTGTCTAACCGAATTGATAAATGTAATAAAATAATCTTAACCACCAACTCAGCCGATATTTTAATTTCGAGCCAGTTAAAGCCTTGGTCAAACTTTTCCCCTTCTTTCTGGTTTTCTTAGTATCATAAACTTAGATATTAAAATATGAACAATTTATTCAGAGGATTAATTGCAAGCTGGGGAGCTTATAAGCTTGGCGGCGGATGTCTGGGTACCATCGTCGTTTTCGCACTAATCTGGTTTGCGCTGGGGCAGTGTAACTAATCAACATTGGAAAAACTTATAAGCAATCAGACCTCTCCTCTTAGAGGCTCAGAAATCGGGCTTAGGCGTGGGATCCGACCGTGTAGTGGCCGGCTTCTGAGCCTCTTGACTTCACAATTCTATTCCAGGAGTTAATTTGCGCCACGGCGAGTGTAAGATAGGCGATCTCCTGTATCGAAAAATATTTCCGCAGTTCTTGGTGTATTGGGCCAATATCGGATCCTTCCTCCATTCTAGTAAGTAGTTCAGCAAATTCAAGAACCGCACGCTCTTTCTCAGTGTAATAGGGGGCCTCCCTCCAGGCAGAAACTGATATGAGACGCTGAACCGTCTCACCCGCATGAATAGCCTCCTTGGAATGCATATCCAGGCAATAGGCACATCCGTTGATCTGGGAAACCCGGGTACGCATCAGTTCCAGAAGGAGCTTGTCGAGCCCGCCAGTAGCAATATATTTCTCTACCTCCCGCATAACCTTCATCAAACCCGCAGGCAGGTCTTTATCTGAAATTCTTTCCATTGTCTTTCTTTTAAATAAAAATATCGTGTGGATCAAATTTAAGGATCTCCCGTTTTAAAAAGACATACTAATTACAATTAATCAACTTCAGAAACAATTAATTGCCTAATATTGCGCCCTCCCGGAATTCTATGAATAGCAAAGAAAAGATAATCCTACTCCTACTGGCGGCGATAAATTTTACCCATATCCTCGATTTCATGATTATGATGCCATTGGGGAATTATCTAATGCCCTACTTCAATATCTCATCGGGGCAATTTTCCATGCTCGTCGCAGCCTACACCTTTAGCGCAGGCACATCAGGTTTCTTAGCTGCGTTTTTTGTCGATAACTTCGATCGGAAAAAAGTTCTTTTGTTCGGCTATTCCGGCTTTTTAATAGGCACCTTATGTTGTGCCTTAGCACCAAGCTATTCTATGTTGCTGATTGCGCGCACCGTAGCCGGTGTATTTGGTGGTTTAATTGGAGCACAAGTCCTTTCGATAGTTGCCGACCTTGTGCCCTACGAACGTCGTGGATCGGCGATGGGTGTTATTATGGCTGCGTTTTCGGTAGCCTCGGTCTTCGGCGTACCTTTCGGGCTGTATGTTGCAAATATCTTTAATTGGCATGGTCCATTTTTCTTTGTGGCCGGCTTTGGCATCATCCTGATTCCTTTTCTGATCCGTTATCTGCCGAAAATGGATGGTCATATTCAACAGGCATCGATGAAAAGTAACCCATTCAAGCTTGTAAAGGAAGTGGCCAGAGACAAAGACCAGGTCCTTGCTTTATGCCTCACCGCATCGTTAATGCTGGGACATTTTCTGATCATCCCCTTCCTAAACCCTTTTATGGAATTCAATATGGGCTTCAGTAAAACTCAAACGCCAATGATGTACATGGTGGGAGGAGCTCTTACTCTGGTGACTTCTCCCCTTATAGGGAAGCTTGCCGATAAAATCGGTAAGCACAGACTTTTCGTCATCATGGCCTTGGTTGCGATAATACCGATAACGCTGATCACCAACCTTCCGGTTATGCCATTTTATTATGTTCTTTGTATTACGGGATTCTGGTTCGTTGTATCGTCGGGCCGGACTATCCCTGCACAGGCTATGATAAGTAATGTGGTACCATCTGAAAGAAGAGGTAGCTTTATGAGTTTCAACTCATCGGTCCAGCAGATATTTGTGGGCCTTGCATCGGTTTTAGCCGGAGCTATTGTGGTTAAAAATCCAGATAATAGTATCCAGCATTACGAGTTAACCGGTTATATCAGTGTTGCAACAACACTCTTCACTTTGTATTTTGTATCGAAACTTGACACCCGGCTCAACAATAAGCTAGTCCCGACAGATTAAGTCTTCAATCTAAAGTCGGAACTAGCTTTATCTTGATTTAGTTAACAGAAGCAGGCGCTGGAGCCTTGCCAATAAGTTCCATAAACTGATCTAGCTTCGGCGTAATAATAATCTGGGTACGCCTGTTACGCGTCTTGCCACTCTCGGTATCATTACTTACGATAGGGTTATATTCACCGCGACCACCTGCCGTTAATCTTTTTGGATCCACCCCATAATCATTTTGCAATGCTTGCACAACAGACGACCCACGCAAGGCGCTCAGGTCCCAGTTGTTTCTGATGTTAGGTTGAGAAATCGGCACATTGTCCGTATTACCTTCAATAAGTACTTCGTAATCTTTGTAGTCTTTTATAATCTTGGCGATTTTGCTCAAAGTTTCTCCTGCCGTTGCCGATATCTCGTAACTTCCTGATCTGTAAAGCATGTTATCAGAAAGTGAAATATAAACTACGCCCTTTAATACCTGCACATCGACATCGCTGAGCTCCTCCCGACTCAATGAGCGAGTTAGATTGTTAGTCAGCACCATATTCAGAGAGTCGCTTTGATTCTTCGCGGATATCAATTGTTTGATATATTTGTTTGAGCTGTTGATCTCATCGACTAGTTTGGAAATGTTCACATTCCCCTGATTTCCCGATGCCAGGCATTTATCCAGAGCCGATTGGAGGGAGGCAACGTTAGACCGTTCTGCCTGTATCTGCTCTTCAAGGCTTCTCACCCTGGAACTGGCTCCTGAGAGCTCTTGTTGGCTGTTTTGATAGCGCTGGTTGATCTCACGCTGGCTTTCCTGTAATTGGTTATAACTTGACTGCAAAGCGGCATATTTTTGATTACTTACACATCCCTGTCCTAACAAAGCGATAATAAGTAATGCCGGTATGGATATACTACGTTTCATAATATTAAATTTGTTCTGATTTATGTTAAACAATAACAGTACCGCAAAGTTTTACATTAGCTAAGTTCTAATATACGTAGAAAAATGCGAAGTCCTCCAAAAACGCCATTTAAAAAAGAAGCAAGGTATCTGATCAATAAAAGCTCTGAAAAAAACGTAGGGCAAAAGACATTAAACACAAAACATCTCGCATCATTTCCCGCACTTCAGAATAAAAATTATCGGATTTATATCTTCGGTCAGTTTGTATCGGTAATCGGCACCTGGCTGCAGATCGTTGCCCAAGGCTGGTTGGTTTTGCAGCTCAGCAATTCGGCGTTTCTGATCGGTCTCGTCGCCGCGCTGGCTACATTTCCTTCGCTTTTATTCTCCTTATTCGGCGGGGTCATTGTAGACCGGATAGCCAAGAAAAAAATACTCTTTATTACACAGGGCTCTTCAATGGTCCTGGCTTTGACATTGGGGATCATCACCATCACCGGACTGGTAACCATCCCCATCATATGTGTGATCGCATTCCTGATGGGCACGGTCAATGCAGTCGATGCTCCGGCAAGGCAAGCTTTTGTTTCACAACTCGTAACCAAGGATCAACTCGCCTCCGCGATCGCTCTAAATTCTGCCATTTTCAATTCGGGCAGAGTAATCGGACCAAGCTTGGCAGGAATACTTATCGTCCTCACCGGGAGTGGAGGTGCGTTTGTTATCAATGGATTTAGCTATCTGGCGGTGATTATTGCGCTCTTGTTCATGAAAATAAACGAAGTGATAACAATAAACAATCTCAAACCACTCCAGGCCATAAAAGAGGGCATCAAATATTCGTTTGCGCATCCTATCATAAGGACGCTCCTGTTACTCACCGGGTTGATCTCTATATTTGGCTGGTCATACAGCACCATCATGCCCGTTATTGCCAGAGAAGTTTTTCATGCGGGTGCTTCCGGATTAGGTTACTTGTATACTGCCACAGGCTTAGGATCTTTGTTCGCCACCTATCTGGTTGGGGCTTATTCGAAACGAATCTCATCCATCGTATTCATTATTGGCGGAAACAGTGTATTCTGTCTCAGTTTGATCATTTTCGTCAATACAAGCAGCCTACCGTTTGCCTTGTTTCTTCTTTTCTTCACCGGTCTGGGGCTGCTATGCCAGTCTGCCACGATGAATACCATCATTCAGGGCATAGTAAAAAATGAATTCAGGGGCAGGGTAATGAGTCTTTATATTTTGATGTTTCTCGGGCTTGCGCCTATTGGCAACTTTGAGATCGGATGGCTTACAGAATGGATTGGCATATCCGCGGCCATCACTATAAATTGCTGTATCGTGCTGGCAGGTGGTTTAGCTCTATTCTACTACCGGAAAACCATTATCGAAGCTTATGCAAACTATAAAAAATTAAATGCAGACGAAGTGCTGATTTAATACGGCAGTCAGCATATAACCTTGTAGTTTTTTGATTGACTCAACCGGGTTAATCATTTATTTTAAATTAATTTTGCGGAATACGTCCAGACATCTATATTTGCACTCCCTCTTCCAACTAGAGCTCAGCTGGTTCAGAGCATGAAAAGGGGGTGAATCCTCCCCGTAGCCCCTCCGAAGGGGCACAGCATGATGCCTGAGCTCATTGCCTGATAACCCATTTGTATTTAACCGGCAGGACCGGTCTGCGCCGATATTTGATGAAAGTATTTTAAGAGATACACGTACAAAAAGATGCGGGTACACCGTAAAATTGCTCAACACAAAGTTTAATTTGTAGATTAGTTGCGTCTTTAGCAATTCTGATCAAGGGAGTAGCTTTTGCTATCGTTTTCTATAAATAGAATCAGAATTTAAAGAATGCTATTCAATTCCCTCCAGTTTGTACTGTTTTTTTATAACTGTTACAACCCTGTTTTACTAATCA
>CAZFQV010000024.1:0-13915 GCA_964521175.1 uncultured Sphingobacterium sp. | reverse complement strand
TAAATAAATCCGCTGGCGAATGAGTCACCGCTACCTACCCGGTCTACGATACGTACTTCGTATTGCTTGGTATGGTAAAATTCGTTGCCGTCGTAAACTAGTGCTGACCAGCCGTTGTCTGAAGCGCTGTAGCTCTCGCGAAGAGTGGAAGCTATGTATTTAAATCCGAATTTCTCCTTCATTTGCTTACATACATCTTTATAGCCATCCAGGTTTAACTCACCCTTAGTTACGTCTGTACCTTTGCTGGTAAAGCCTAAGCTCGTGTCTGCATCTTCCTCATTGCCAATGCATACGTCTACATACTGGCATAGCCTGGTCATTACTTCCCTTGCTTTTTCCTTACTCCATAGTTTTTTACGGTAGTTAAGATCGATGCTGGTTGTGACGCCGTGTGCCTTCGCAGCTTTCAATGCAGCTTCGGTTAAAGCCGCCGCTTTATCACTCAAAGCAGGAGTAATCCCGGTAGTATGGAACCAGTCGGCGCCTTCAAAGATCTTATCAAAATCAAAATCCGAGATATCAGAGTCAGCAATTGAGGCATCAGCACGATCATATATAACTTGTGAAGCTCTCATTGAAGCACCTGTTTCAAGGAAGTAGATTCCCAAACGCTTTCCGCCTCTCGCCACGTGTTGGGTGTCAACACCGTAACGGCGAAGATGATTTATAGCTGCCTGACCTAAAGCGTTTGTAGGAACTTTGGAAACAAATGTCCCATTTAAGCCGTAATTGCAAAGAGCAGCAGAGACATTGGCCTCACCCCCTCCATACGTAATATCGAAGGTGTCACTTTGTACAAATCTTTTGAAATCCGGAGTTGATAAACGCATCATTACTTCTCCAAGTGTTACGACTTTCTTAGCCATAGTCATGTTTGAATTTAAGTTGAAACTGGTTATTTAATAGTAAATTATCTTTTAACAAAAATACATTAATAAGCCGTATTTTAAAGCTTTAACGAGGATTTTATTCTAAAAATTGGTAAATTGTTACCAAGTTTACCCAGTAGTGACAAGTGATAGACTTTTTACATAAAGATTTCTATAAAATCAGTACTTTAGTGGCTAAAATAATACATAGTATGAGTAAGAAAACTGAACTTTTAAAATTAATACCTGAGCAGGGGATTTTACCTCTGTATTTTTTCAAAGATGAAGAAACAAGCGTTGAGATATTGAAGGCCCTATATTCTGCCGGCATTCGTACGATAGAATATACTAATCGTGGAGAGGCTGCACTGAATAATTTCAAGAGACTGCGATCGGTTATCGATAGTGAGTTAAAGGGGATGTATCTTGGCGTCGGTACTATTAAAGATGGAGCTATGGCTCAGACTTTTATCGATGCAGGGACTGACTATATTATCTGCCCGGGACTGGTAGAGAGCGTTGCAGAAGTGGCCGACAAGCATGATATGCTTTGGGTACCGGGTTGTATGACTCCAAGTGAAATTATCAGGGCTGAAACCCTCGGTGCGAAAATGGTGAAATTGTTTCCTGGAAATATCCTGGGGCCGGAATTTTTATCCGCTATAAAAGCATTGTTCCCTAACTTATTGTTTATGCCTACCGGCGGTGTAAGTCTCGACAGAGCGAATCTCGAAGGTTGGTTTAAAGCGGGTGTTTCTGCGGTAGGAATGGGAAGTAAATTGGTTAGCAAGGATGTGATGGAAAATAAGAAGTATGCGGAGCTTACCGCTTCTACCAAAGAAGTGATGGAAATAATTAAATCATTAAGGAAATAAATTAAAGATATTACTGACATTAAATAGGAGGAGGTTGTATCATGAATGGTGTGAACCCAAAAAGTCAGACACAAACTTTTGGAGCTCACGTCAGAATAATGATCAGCCTCTTTTTTTGAGGTTTAAGGTAATTAGCGATTGTAAGAGAAAATCAATACCGAAGCAGCCCTCCCCCTGCTCTCCCCGTTCCACGATGCGAGGCCTCCTGACGTAAAACTACGAAACCGAGTTTAGACCAGAGATGCACTTAGGCGATATCAGGAGGTCCCGGAGCAGGGTCCGGGAAGAACGCTAATAGCTCCCAGTGCCACGACACGGGGCCTCCTGACTAAAGCTACAAAACCGAGTTTAGACAAAAGATGCACTTAGGCAATATCAGGAGATCCCGGATCGGCGTCCGGGAAGAACCTTATTTTAGGACAAGACAATCAGGAGATCCCTGATCGGCGTCCGGGAAGACCTGGCGATGAGGAAATTATGGCTCCAGTCCGGGGAAGAGCGTTATCACAGTTCTTTCCTCAATCTGGCTACCGGGATATTCATAGCTTCCCGGTATTTAGCCACAGTGCGCCGCGCAATATTATATCCCTTTTCTTTGAGTATCTCCGTTAGCTTTTCATCGGCCAGCGGGCGACGTTTATCTTCCTTTTCAATGCATCCCTCCAGAATTTTTTTGACTTCTTTGTTAGACACCTCTTCTCCACTGTCCATCTGTATAGCCTCCGAAAAGAAAGACTTAAGTAGAAATGTGCCAAACTCGGTCTGCACATATTTAGAATTGGCCACTCTGGAAACGGTGGAAATATCCATCCCGATTCGATCTGCGATATCCTTTAAGATCATCGGTTTCAGATTTCTATCGTCGCCGGTCAGAAAGTACTCGTACTGGTAGTTCATGATTGCGTTCATGGTTTTAAGCAGTGTTTGCTGCCTTTGTTTTATCGCATCAATAAACCATTTAGCAGAATCCAGTTTTTGCTTGACGAACTGTACGGCCTCTTTTAGTTTTTTATCTTTTTGCGCGGTTTTATCATAGTGCTCGAACATCTCCTGATAAGAGCGGCTGACGCGAAGCTCGGGTGCATTTTTGGAATTTAGAGTAAGCACCAATACGCCATCATTATTGCTGATATGGAAATCGGGAATTATTTGTAACTGCTTCGTGGTTACCGCGTTGGAATCGCCGGGCTTGGGATTAAGTTTGAGGATCTCGTTAATCACCGCCTTCAGCTCTTCGGAATCCATATTCAAAGAGCGTTCCAGTTTATCGTAATGCTTTTTGGTAAACTCATCCAGGTAATCTTCGACGACATGAATGGCCTTTTGAATAACCGGGCTCTGTTCTTTTTTTCTGAGCTGGATCAGCAGACATTCCTGGAGATCACGCGCACCTACGCCCGCCGGGTCAAACCCCTGAATAACTTTCAGCATCTCCAGCACCTCGTCTTCTTCTGCAATGACGTTTTGAGAAAATGCCAGATCGTCGACCAGCGACGGAATGGGTCTACGGAGGTAGCCATCATCATCCAGACTGCCAATAATTTGCTGGCTGATCCGGAAGGCCTGATCATCTAATGGGACGAGGTCTAGCTGAGCCTGCAGGCTTTCAAAAAAAGAGCTTTGCACGGCAATCGGAATCTCCTTGCGTTCTTCGTCGTCATCTGTGTTCTGATCATATCGTGAACCGTAATCGTTGATGTCGGGATCTTGCAGGTAATCATCCACATTAAATTCATCTATACTCTCGGGCTGATCATCAACGTTGAAATTATCATCCTCCGGATCGCGATCCGGATACTCCTCCACCGGGTCATTCATGTTGGCCAGACTAAGATCTTCTAGAGCGGGATTTTCTTCCAGCTCCTCTTTAATCCTGGTGTCCAGGGAAACAGTAGGCACCTGCAGGAGCTTGATAAACTGAATCTGCTGAGGAGAGAGTTTCTGAAGTAGTTTTTGCTGAAGATTTTGTCTTAACATGAGTTAGTTTATGAAACAAAATTACATATAAACAGCTGATGATAAAAACATACTGAAAATTAAGGTCATTTTAATTTTATTTGTAGGATCATAAACCTTATTTTTAATTTAGCTTTCCAATCATTTAAACTTGAACTATGCCGATCGTTAAAGAATTTAAAGAATTTATATCCCGGGGAAACGTAGTTGATCTCGCTGTCGGGGTAATCATCGGAGCCTCATTTGGAAAAATTATCACCTCCCTTGTAGATGATCTTATTATGCCGCCAATAGGTTATCTCACCGGAGGAATTGATTTTGCTGATAAGAGAATAATCCTGGTCGATGCAGATACCGCCAACAAAGTCGAAGAAGTGGCCATCCGTTATGGTAATTTTATTAACACCCTGATCCAGTTCCTGATTGTGGCCGCCTGTATATTTGCACTTGTTAAAGTGATAAATTCACTAAAGCGCAAAGAGGAAGAGGCTCCTGCTGCTCCGCCAATGCCTCCTAAGGAGGAAATTCTGCTTACTGAGATTAGAGATATCTTGAAGAGCCAGAAGAGTTAGACTGTTTTGGGCTTATTTTTAATCTTTGTTTGATTTGTGGAAAATCACGCTTATATTTGCACTCCTGTTTTTTAGAGCAATTATAGATTAAAGTCATGAAAAGAACATTCCAGCCTTCTCAAAGAAAAAGAAGAAACAAACATGGATTCAGAGAGCGTATGAGCAGTGCGAACGGAAGAAGAGTATTAGCTTCGAGAAGGGCTAAAGGCAGAAAGAGATTATCTGTGTCAGACGAGCATCGCCATAAAGCATAGCTTTGATTGTACTTTCGTAGCCTTTTACGAAATTGCAGATCAATTCTGCTGCCGAAAAGGCTCATTACAATCAAAATGCATAGTTTTAAAAAGGAAGAACGGTTATGTAGCATTAAGCTTATCGATGAGCTTTTTCGTAACGGTTCTTCTTTTTTATTTTACCCTTTCCGCATAACCTGGCTGCCTGCCGACCTGCCGGCTGATATACCGGTCAAGATACTGATCAGTGCACCTAAGAAGAAGTTCAAACGTGCCGTGGATCGCAACCTGATTAAACGTCGCATCCGTGAGATCTACCGCCTTAATAAATCTGAAATGCTTTACCCTTTTCTTAATCAGCATGGTATAGGCCTCACTCTTGCCATAAATTATATTGGAAATGAAATTGCGGATTATGCATTTATGGAAAAGAAATTTAAAACTACGATCGAAAGATTAAAAAAGGCTTGCCTGGAAAGTCGTAATGAGTAATTTTATTAGATATATTTTCTCGTATCTGTTTTTATTTCTGATTAAGTTATATCAGTATCTTCTATCCCCTTTGCTCGGAAAGTCCTGCCGCTTTACTCCCAGTTGTTCACATTATGGTATTGAAGCGATCAGGAAATATGGCCCGTTCAAAGGTGGATGGCTTACCCTGAAACGGATAGGAAGATGCCATCCCTGGGGTGGACATGGTCCTGATCCGGTTCCCTGATTGTTTTTTTATGTCTGAAAATATCATTCTTCTTCTTGAAACTGCTACGTCGTCTTGCTCTGTGGCCATATCCCGACAAGGGGAAATTATCGCCGTAAAGGAACGTAATGAGCAAAATATTCATGCCAGCCATATCACCCAATTCATTGACGAGACTATGCGCGAGGCAGGGACAAACTACGCTGACCTGGATGCGGTAGCGGTAAGTAAAGGGCCCGGCTCTTATACGGGGCTACGTATAGGAGTTTCCACGGCCAAAGGACTTTGCTACGCCCTTGATATCCCCTTGATCGGCGTTGACACGCTGGGAGCCATGGCTTACGGAATTTCTAAGCGGGAGAGCATCGACTCTCACTCCCTTCTGGTACCGATGATTGATGCCCGGAGGATGGAGGTCTATATGGCGGTATATCAGAACGATCTTACCGTAGTCGAACCGGTGAGCGCCAAAATTATTGACGTCGAAAGTTTCCATCCTTTTGCTGACCAGAATATTATTCTATTTGGCGATGGCTCAACAAAATTTCAAGAACTTTTTGGGCGGGATTCCCAAATCAGCTTTGTGGATTTTGAAAACTCTGCGATTCACATGGCCCGGCAGGCTACAAAAAAGCTGATTGACGCTGAGATAGAAGATACCGCCTATTTCGAACCTTTTTACTTAAAGGACTTTATCGCCGGTAAGCCTGCTATAGGATAAGAAGCTTATCATCGATGCTAATTAATTGGTTAAGTTGCTTTTTTACCTCTTCTTAAGGTGAATAACCTTAACCGGACAATTATTTGCCGCCTGCAGATTCAGGCTGTACTCCTCTATGCTGACTTCCGCCTGATAGATTCCTTTTTTTTCTTTGCCATCGACAAGATGGCATCGACCGTCTTTTTGAGACACTCGCCACCGGTCAGGTGCGGCTTCCACGCAGGCATTACAACCGATGCACTTGTTCCGGTAGAATATAATCTGAAACATCAGACGCTGATAATTTTGTAAAGCTTAGAAGAAGGGCGGATCGTCTCGTCTATCTTGATGGAAAAGATATCTCCTTTTAATACTGATTCGACGTATAGGCCATCAACTCTTATCTCCTGAACATCCGTTTTTATGACGCCTATCGAAGGTCCGGTGACCATAATTTTATCTCCACGCTTCAAGGTGTGAGATTCCATCTTAAATTCACCCACCTGACTTTTCGGGAAATATTTAATGCCCCGGGCGATGTAGATTTTCTTCTCCGTGGCTTTAGAACCATATGAATCGTTCCACTCGCCCATTTTTCGACCCAGGTAATAGCCGTCCCAAAATCCACGGTTGTAAACCGTCGATAACTGTCGGGTCCAATCTTCGATTTTATCCGGAGTATAAGTGCTCTCTTTCAATGCGGCAATCGCCTCACAATAGCAGCGCACCACAGTATCCACATAGTCAGCAGAGCGACCTCTGCCTTCAATTTTCAGGATGTTTATCCCGGAGCTTAAAATCTTATCCAAAAATCCAATCGTGCATAGATCCTTCGCGCTCATGATGTATTCATTGTCGATTTCCAGCTCCACACCGTCCTCTTTATCTGTGACGATATATTGTTTTCTGCAATTCTGGATGCATGCACCGCGATTTGCCGAAGCGTTATGAGAATGCAGGCTGAGGTAACATTTTCCCGAGACCGCCATACAAAGTGCTCCGTGGGCAAATACTTCAAGCCTGACCAGGGATCCTGAAGGGCCCTTGATTTGTCTTTTTTCGATTCCCCGTGAGATCTCTGCTACCTGACGCAGACTTAGTTCTCTGGATAATACCATCACATCGGCAAAAGCAGCATAGAATTCAACCGTCTCTAAGTTGGTGACATTCGCCTGGGTGGAAATATGTAAAGGCATGTTGACTGATTTACAGTATGACATCGCCGCATGATCGGAAGCAATGACTGCCGTAATCCCAGCCACTTTCGCTTGATTCACGATCGTTTTCATCAAGCTGATATCATGATCGTATAGGATGGTATTGATGGTGAGGTAGGTTTTAACATTCCGCTCCCCGGCGATGCGGCTAATCTCCCTTAAATCATCAAGAACGAAATTCATTGATGAGCGAGTCCGCATATTGAGTTGTTCTACGCCGAAGTAAACCGAGTCACATCCCGCATTGATCGCAGCATGAAGCGACTCGTACGATCCGGCAGGAGCGAGAATCTCTATCTGTTTATCACCCATTTCAGGAGGATTCATGGCAATAAGAGGTGTAGAGTAAGTTAAACGATCGTTAATTGTGCAGAGGTTTTATTGTATAAATTTTATCTGGCCTGGAGACGATCGTCCTGAGGGCATTCAATCCTTTTTTGTGACTTTATTTCCAGTAATTATTTGCAGCAGCAATGGTAGCAAACTCAGTCGCAACAGTTTGTCCGATAGCAATAAGCATCGCAGCATCTTCTGCATAAACAGGGCGGAGTTTTTCTCTCATCTCCGGATCTGGTTGAGTGAGTTTAATAATCAGTCTAGCCATTTTTACTGCTAATTGGCGTCCTTCCTCTGGAGTTTTTGTGATCAGAGAATTGTTGGGTATTAATGGAAATTGCTCGCTCATTTTTTTATAATTTTTGTTTTAGGTTTTGAGTAAGAATATATGCGATCCTGGCATAAATAGCAAGTGTAAAACTATGCATTCAGACTTTAAATATAAGTGATCAGCAGGGATAAAAAAAGCAGGTCTACTTTCAGTTTAAGACGAAACGTAGCTTGTATGCTATTTCTTCATGGTCAATACAGGGATCTTCGGGTTAGCGTATTCGCTAACCCTTGATTTTTAATATTTTATTTTTGTCGATTCAATTATTACTCCCAACCCATAATTTTACCAACCTGTATAAGTGCTTGGTGCGGATTAGATTTTTTATACAACTTATTTCGGCAGGCCATAAGTGTCTACAACATAGTCGATATCCTTATCGCCCCTGCCACTTAAATTTACCAGTATAGACTTTTGAGGCTGTTGTTTAGCCAGCTTCAAGGCATAAGCCACGGCGTGAGAGCTTTCAAGTGCCGGAATGATCCCTTCCATGCGACTAAGTTCATAAAAGGCATCAATAGCTTCTTTGTCGTCAACACTATCGTAGTTTACTGCATTCATATCTTTAAGCATGCTGTGTTCCGGTCCGACACCCGGGTAATCCAGTCCGCTGGCCACGGAGTAAACCGCTGAAGGCTCGCCGTTTTCATCCTGTAACGTGTAACATTTAAAGCCATGGATGATACCTGGAGTTCCGAATTTCATGGTGGCTGCGTGGTCGCCTAATTCGAGAGATCGTCCCGCCGGTTCAACGCCGTGCAGCCGACATTCTTCATCATCGAGGAATGCAGAGAATATGCCCATGGCATTGCTTCCCCCGCCTACGCAAGCAACGACATTATCGGGTAGCTCACCGGTCATTTCCATAAACTGCTCACGTGCTTCGATACCCACTACCCGCTGGAAGTCGCGAACCATCATTGGAAAAGGATGCGGGCCAACCACCGATCCAATACAGTAGATGGTAGTTTCAGGGTCTTTAAGATAAGCTTCAAATGCTGAGTCGACGGCTTCTTTCAAAGTCTTTAAACCATGAGAGACAGGAACAACTTTTGCACCTAATATTTTCATACGCACCACGTTGGGGTGTTGCTTTTGAATATCAATTTCGCCCATGTGTATCTCGCATTCCAGGCCGAAGTAGGCTGCTGCAGTGGCCAAGGCTACTCCGTGCTGACCTGCGCCGGTTTCTGCAATAAGTTTCTTTTTGCCTAAGTGCTTTGCCAGGAGAGCCTCGCCCATACAGTGGTTGAGCTTATGAGCACCTGTATGATTTAGGTCTTCACGCTTTAGATAAATACGACCTCCGTATTTCTCCGACAATCGTGAGCAATAGTAAACAGGGGTGGGGCGTCCCTGATAATGTTTGCGGATACTTCGCAGTTCCTGAATAAAGTTGTGCGACTTACTGATCGTATGGTAAGCATCCGTTATTTTTTTCATTTCTATTTCCAGGGCTGGCGGAATAAAAGCACCACCATAGGCTCCAAAAAAGCCCTCACTATTCGGATATTTTTTAAAATAATCGCTCATGAAACATTTCTTTTAAGTTAATATCGTAAACATAGCAAAAAAATTGCTGGCTTTTATAATACAAAGACACCCCTGCGGGCGATGATAGATAAGCGGTTCATCTCTTTAACTGGAAGTGTGACATATTTCGGAAGCAGCTAACCGGAGATGTCTCATCGGTCGAAAATCGGTATTGAGGCTACCGTTGGGAAGCGAACAGATGGCAAGGGCTAACAAATATAATAATCGAAGCCGGCGAACAATAAGTCGGCCTGCTCCGGAGCAGCGACGTACGCAGCCTCGCTGTATCAAATATACTAAAGTTTCTGATCTTCTCTACGATGGTATGAGGTTGTTAATGTACACCCTTTCGAATGCAAATCCCGTTATGCCGAACGGATGTGAGGAATCATCTTAGAGCGGCATCGCCGTCGTATTTTGTCACCATCCTAAGTTCCCAAAATGCTGAAGAGAGCTATCGGATGAGTATAGATCTAACCTGAAATCGATTAATTCGCAAGCACGCTATCTCTGTCCTGGCCTTCCTTAGCAGACGCCCGGCGAGATGACGGAAGTTCGTTATATCCGATATAGAAATTGGTAAGAAACTCGTCTTTGTTGCTGCTGAGCTGGAGAGAAATACCGTAGAAATCTTTGTATCCGTACTCATTACTATTGAGCATATTGAAATAATTTTTTTTCAACAGGCCGCTCATCAGTACCCGTGAGTTGCCAAAATGAAAGAAAAAAGAAATATTGCTTTGATCGGCCACCAGCTGATCAAACTGCATGAAGATCTCACTCTTGTAGAGGGCTCTTCCTGAATTGTAGTCATTTAAAAAACGTTGGACGCTGGAAGGAGAATTAGACAGGATGAGCAGGTTGTCTGTGACGGCATAATAGGATTTAGAATACCGTTCCAGAGGGTCTCCGAAGTAATAATAAAAAAGGTTCTCGTAGTTTATCTTTTTGACCTGGTCGGAATATGTCGAGCTGAGAGGGTCCAGAAGAAATTCCAGCCGCCGTCCATTGCTGGACCGAATGAGCGCCAGATTGTCATAAGTGGATAATTGAATAACGCTAAACTCATTCCCCCAAAGCTTCTTCAGTTCGCCCTCTGGATTGATCCCGGTCTCTTTGCTAATGAGTTCCATTTGTGTGGTCAGGGTATCCAGCTCTTGTCTTTTCGTGAAAAGTTGCTTCAAGTCCTGGTGAAACCGGGAGTAGTCGGAAAGGCCGTAGGCTATGGAGTTTGATACGTTGTAAGGTACTACTCTTTTTATGGTATTTTTTACAGGGCTCTGGTTTAGAAAAATGCTTGCATAGTCGTCGCTACCATCCTTTATTTCGGTGATACCGTTGAACATTAAAGCGTCGCTTTTGTAATTGATACGTAAACCCGAGTACGCAGATAGATTATTCAGCGAGGCGAAGTTTCCCTGTGGTAGTAGCTTGAAAAGGGATTTGACGAAGCCGGATTCCTCATGGTTTATAAATAGACCGGCAAGTGCATCTTCATCACTGAAGTCGGGGTCACTAATTTTACGAATAAATTCTTGACTGATCTTTTTTGACTGCTTGTCCAGGCTTTGGAGCAGCAGTTCTTTATCGAAACTTCCCTTGGCGAGACCATGATCTGAATACAGGTAGAAGGTTCGTCCCGATCCAGTATTTTTCAGAGACAACAGCGTGTTATCCAGCACTTCGCTAATATTAACGGTGACGTTTTTATTATCTTTCAAGAGCTCAGCGAGATCATTGGCCTGAAGTTGTTTTTTCAGCGGCATTAGCCAAAGTGTCGATATCAGGTCAGAGGACATGGTATGTAGCGACAGAAATATCTTTTGGTTTGCCGTGTATTCATTCAGCCGTGGATTGTCCAAAAGCAAACCCTTCAGCCATGAATAATCGCGCATAGTGGCAATTCCGGTAAGATCCTTGAACACTGGATATCCACTGAAGATATCGAACATGCTCTTATCGTTAGAAAACTGATAGATCAGGGAGGCGCTGGATGGAACAGACGCAAGTGTTCTGTCATTATTCCTGCTGTCGACTGTAATACTTGAAAAATACAAATAGGCTACAAAGAATACGGCGATCAGCAAGGCGGAAATAATCCCAACAAAGGTTTTCATGAACGAAGCGTTTTAACAAAACTATGCTTTTAAAGATAATCAGAAGAATTATTGGTATACCTGCTTAAGATAGCCATGCGAATTGACAAAACGAAACCCGCTGCGTGTGTGCCTGATGTAATATTATCTTGTCGAATTTGTTTAGCTTGGAAAGGAAGGCTATTTTTAACGATCTAAATTAACTCTATGAACAAACGGATAATCATTGTCGCTTCGCTTTTTGGAATTCTTGCAGTTATTCTGGGTGCGTTCGGTGCCCACAAGCTGAAAGAATTGCTTAATCCAACGCAGCTTGACACCTGGCATACGGCGGTTCAGTACCATTTCTATCATACGCTGGCCTTATTGTTTCTGGGTACATTTTCGCGGTTCAGAAGCAGGTCTATTAATGCTGCTTCCTGGTTTTTTACGTTCGGTATCATCTTTTTCTCCGGATCTCTATATCTGCTATCTGTCAGGGACCTTCTAAACTTACAACTGTCTTTTCTGGGGCCGATCACCCCGATTGGAGGGGCGCTGTTTATCCTTGGCTGGATTAGCCTGCTGGTAGCTGCTGCAAAGAATAAGTAATGCTTGAGTTTTATGATACGCAGGGCCATGCACGCAAAACTATTTTTGTCGATGTAATACTGCCGCTGGCGATCTCTAAAACCTATACCTACCGTGTGCCTTTTGAAATGACGGATCTCATTCAGAAAGGTAAGCGCGTAGTGGTACAGTTTGGGAAAAGCAGAATTTATTCGGCAATCGTTTGCGGGATTTCTGAAACACCGCCTGCTCTTTATGAAGCTAAATACATCCTTGATGTGTTGGATGAAGAGCCTATCGTCAATCATCTTCAGCTCGATCTGTGGACCTGGATCGCCGAATACTACCTTTGTCACCCCGGTGAAGTGATGCAGGCGGCCTTGCCTGCGGCTTTGAAACTTGCAAGCGAGACGCGCATTAGCCTAAATCCTGATATAGAACACGACAGGGATCAACTATCCGACAAGGAGTTTTTGATAATCGATGCGCTGGACCTTCATTCCGAATTGCGGGTAAGTGAGGTGAGTAAGCTGCTCGGCCAGAAGACAGTCTTTCCTTTGTTACGCACGCTTTTTAAGAAGAATATCATTCTGATCTCGGAAGAGATAGCCGAGAAAGTTAAACCCCGGAAGAAGGCTTTTATTAAATTAAACCCTGAATACGAGGATCCCCACAGTCGTAAAGCATTGTTCGAAGTATTGGAAAGGGCACCGAAACAACTGGAGTATCTGCTGGCTTTTTTTAAGCTGGCAAGGGAGGGCGGTGATATCGTAAAGTCAGATCTTGCTGAAGCTGCCGGTGGTAGCCAGAGTGCACTAAAAGCATTACTCGACCGGGAGATTTTCCTTCAGGAAGATAGGATCGTTAGCCGACTCAACGTAGAAGAAGCTGAGGAATTACTGGAATTTGAGTTAAACGAGTCCCAAAGGCACGCACTAGACAAGATCAACAAGGACTTTGAAAACCGGGACGTGGTGCTTTTATACGGGGAGACATCCTCCGGGAAAACACAGATCTATATCCGACTGATCGAACAGATGCTTGCCGAGAATAAGCAGGTGCTTTATTTACTCCCTGAGATAGCGCTCACCACCCAGATAATAGAGCGTTTACGGTGTTACTTTGGTAACGAAGTGGGCGTTTATCATTCACGCTTTAGCGATGGAGAAAGAGCCGAGGTATGGCAAAAAGTCCTTCGAGGCGAATATAGAATGGTTTTAGGAGCACGTTCTTCGGTATTTTTACCCTTTCGGGGGCTGGGCTTGGTGATTGTAGACGAAGAACATGAGTCTTCATATAAGCAATACGATCCGGCACCTAGATATCATGCCCGCGATACCGCGATATATCTTGCTCATCTCCACAAGGCAAAGGTTCTACTGGGTTCTGCCACGCCCTCGTTGGAAAGCTTTTACAATACCAGAGTCGATAAGTACGGCCTGGTCACCTTAAAGGGTAGGTTCGGAGGAGTTAAGCCTCCTTTGATAGAGGTGGTTAGCCTTGCGGAAGAAACGAAGCGTAAAACCATGCAGTCCCATTTTACTTCGGTGCTGATGCAAGAGATCCGGGCGGCACTGGAACGTAAAGAACAGATTATTCTGTTTCAGAACAGACGGGGATATACTCCCGTTCTGCTGTGTACCACCTGCGGTTATACCCCTAAATGTGTCAACTGTGACGTAAGTATGACCTTCCATAAGAGCAGTGCCAAACTCCATTGCCATTACTGTGGGTATAAACAAGAAGTTATTTCAGTATGTCCGGCATGCGGCTCTGCTAAAATCCTGCAAAAGGGCTTCGGTACGGAAAAGATAGAAGATGAGCTGCAGATATTATTTCCCGAGGCACGTATCGCGCGGATGGATCTCGACTCTACCCGCTCGCGTAATGGCTTTCAGCTGCTGCTGAACGGCCTGGAAGAAGGGCGCATTGATATCTTGGTGGGAAC
>CAZFQV010000023.1:0-14447 GCA_964521175.1 uncultured Sphingobacterium sp. | reverse complement strand
AAATGCAGATCCCAAAGGATGATAGATCAGGTCTTCATAACAAAGAAAACCATGCTCTGGATTTGCCTTTTCTTTCCTATAGATGGCCATCTCTACCCGATTTCTCCAGGTAAAGTCTTTGCCGAGCGTATAATTCAGCTCAAATCGAAAACTGCTGCGGTGCACTTCGTCGAGACCACCCGAAATATCAGGCTCATCGCCGTTCTCCTGCCTGACCTGCTGCTTAACTCTCAAAGAAATACGCGATTTCTTATTGATCTCATAACTAAGCTGCCCAAATAGCTCGTATCCTCTGGATGGAGCATCAACTCTAAATTTCAGCCAGGGGTAACTGAATAGATCTGAATAGCCGGAAAATTCCCATGTTTTATTAAGTTTCACTGATATCCCTGAATAAAATCCTTTCTCATTGGCAGCATGAGTGGATTCAGAGATCGCCTGATTAAACGGCGAATAGTAGTCCTTTTGGTAATTGCGCTGCAACAGCATGATCGAGATCTGGTTGGAAAGACTGCTAATCAATCCGTTGAGGTAAGCATAACCGGAAGAAAGACTGTGAGCGGCCTCGCCAAAAAAATAGCTATTCCGGAAAGAATAGTTATAATGAAGACCGAGATTGATCAATGAGCTACCCTGAAAATTGTACTTTTCATACAATGAATTACCAGCAGCCAGCGGCATGCTGAAACGGGTTCGATAAGCGGTCAGCCCCACTCTGATCCTGGAACCCTCATACTGGGTATTGAATCCGTATACCAGTTGTGTGATCGAATTTTTAGTTAAACGCTCTGATTCAGTGCGGTGTAACCCACTGACTATCAGTGATTTTACTTCACGTCCATCATCTGAAAAACTGGCATCAGCTTGTTTATTTGATACAAAAGGTGTCAGTGAAAATTGTTTATATTGCATTGCGACTGATAATCCCCGAAAAAAGGATGATTCATTTACCGAGCTGTAATTCCGAAGACCGACATCCTGTTTCACCATCATCGCAAAGCCCGCCCCTTTCCCGAATCCTAGTCCCGACCACAGTGTAAGCCCCTGCCCGAACTGTAGTGCATAATCTCCTACCACAGTCTTCCTCAACAAGCCTCTATGATTAACTGAAACTGATCCCGAATAAAAATCAATAGCACTTTCGCCGGCATCCTTCTCAAAGTTCAGCAGCGCAAATATTCTATTCTTATAATTATACCTGTATCTCCCCAGTGTCCTCAGTTCGGATCCATGGTACGCCGGCTTGTTCTGGTCAGACGCCAGAAAACCATTCTGTTTCTGCATTATTTTGCCGAATCTGAGAATCAGGTCATGCCGGCTGTCTTTGATCATTCTCCCCAAGGAAACGTTTTCCAAAATATTTTGAGGGTCTAGTTTTACAAAATTATTGAGCCATGTTATTGTGGAAGCATCAAAACCCTGTATCGCTTGTAATTCCAGCAGATCGATAAACGAGCCGCTTTTCTCGCGGTGGGATAAAAGATTATCAATCTGTATGGGCGACAAAAATAACAGCCCTTCCAGATCTGCCCTTTGCACCTTATTGATACTCATAGGATGGGCCTTATAAAAAGAAAGTCGCTCGGCAATTTCTGCATAGTCATAGTCCTCCGGTAGATTCTCAGCGATATATTCAAGGACTTGTGTAAGCTGAGCATCACTTTCCTGCTGTCCATATGCCGATGCGCATGGCTGACATAAATAAAACAGAGCTATATACGCATATTTAAAACTCATAACCCAGTCCAATTTGAGGAGAATAGCCCAGATGAGTATGAAAGGAAATCGCGCCTTCCAAAGAGACATGATTATAACTGAGTCCAAAGCCTCCGTACCGTTTAAAAGGATTCACCGTGATCCCACCGCGCAGCGCAAACCATTCGACCATCGCATATTCAAGTCCGACCCCGACATCCAGCGGATAATCCAGTCTTGCCCGTAGTTCGGAAACAAGCAGCAGCTTATCGCTAAATCGCACTGCGGTTCCAAAGGATATTTTAACTGGGATATCAACTTCGGAAGCTGCGGCATATTTGCTGCGGCCCGGATTATACACATGGCTGGCAAGACTGAACTGCTCGCTGAGCGCGTATTGAAAGCCCGCTTCCACGCTAAATGCGGCCGAAGAGCCGTAAGCCGGGATGCTAAACTGGTGATACCGGAATCCTAATGCCAGCTTCAAAGAGGGGCCGAATTTTTTCGCATAAGCAAACCCTGCGCTCTGCTCCTGATAAGCGCTGAAGCCATAACGCTCAAAGCTAAGCCCGACCGCATTATTGGAAAAAGGGAAAACGAAAACGGCGCTTCGGGTGCTTAGACCAGGCTCAGGGAGATATTGTTCATAGGCTAAAGACAAGGCCGGCTCTGAAACATCGCTTATTCCCGCAGGGTTCTGCTGCACTGACCAGACCCCGTTTAAGGCGGTACCTGCCGTTCCTAACGCGGCAGCTCGCGGCCCTGCATTTACCTGAGCCCGGAGCTCGCAACTAAACAATAGTAGCAGAATAGCGAGGTATTTCATTCAGGAATTTAACGAAGCAGACCGCACTAATACCAATGAAATTATTTAACGGTTAGGATAAGTTAATTAAATGCCGTAAGCCGGTTTACCTACACCAATTCCTCTCCAGGCACGAAAACGATTGCCTGATTGGCGCATAGAAATTTGGAACTAAAATTTAACTGCGTGCAAATCCAAGTTCGGATAACAATGCAATTTTCCGGATATTTAGTAATGGCCAAATTAGAATTATATTTGTCTCCCAGGAGATTGAAGATGAAAAACATTTACTTAATAACAGCCGTTCTATGTTTCATTAATATGGGCTGCAAAAAGGAACAATTGGACCCGCTTATCGGAAAGTGGCAGGTTACCCAGCGGAGTCCGTATTCTTATGAGCAAGAGGCAGCCTCATTTGATCCCAGGGTGTTTGTTGACGTAAAGCCGGGCTATTATATAATCACGCTATCCGGCGACGGGACTTATACCTCAAATAATACCACCTATATGAGCATCAAATCATCAGGAAGGTACTCTTCTGAGCAGAATAAGCTAACACTCATCCAGGAAAAGGTAAACGATAAAGAAAGTCCGCTCATTACAAATTATACATTTGCATCTTCGGATAAAAATAACGGCTTGACGATTAGTGAAATCAAAAGGCAGTCATCAGATATCATCGCCATAATTAAAATGCGTAGAATAGAATAAGGTATCTCGCAAGAAGCAGGTCACACTAGCCTCATAAGCTTTATAAAACAATACCTCTCAATGAAAAGAATAATTCTGAGTATCGCTGTACTGTTTAGCAGCGCTGCATTGTTTGCCCAGACAGGCACTAAGAAAATTGATGAAGGCACGCTGATCTATGCCGTCGAATGGCAGCTCCCGGGGCAAATGCAGGCCATGGCGGCTAACTTTCCAACTGAGTTAAAGGTATATTTTAAAGGCGATTCTTCCAGTATGACGACCAGCTCAGCAATTTATACCAGCTCTAATATCCTTAATATCGCCAAAAAATATGAACGTCTTCTGCTGGACATTCCGATGATGGGCAAAAAATACTCCGTGACTTTTACACCCGAAGATCAGGAGAGGATTCAGGCAAATCTCCCCGGGCTAACCCTACATGCTGATAAGGAAACCAAAACTATCGCCGGATTCCATGCCCTCCGTTATGAGGTAAATGAAAAGAAAAATAGTCAGACTTCAGAAGCCTGGTTGACAAAGGATATTGAGATTATTCCCAATTCCTTAACCCGTTTTTACGACAACAGTTATGGAGTTCCGCTGGAATTCACCTCTTACATGAACGGGCTAAGTATCAGAGTTACCCTTAAGGAGCTTCAACCCGGGCCTGTTCCCCAAGGGTCATTCACAGGGGGGACAGATTATGAAAACATCAGCCTGAGTCAGCTCATGCAGTTGCAGGGAAATTGATCGGATAGAATCCAAGCTACTTTATGACAAAGTCTTTAACCTTCGGCGTTTTTTTTAAATTGTAGAGATGTTAAAAAGTCTTGTCGTTTTTTTAAGATTCTTTCTGTTCTGGCTCCTGTTCTTCTTTTTGGACCGGATCATCTTCATTATTTATTTCTGGGATAAGCTCGGGAAGCAAGGCCTTTATAACATTCTTTCGGTATTCGGCTACGCATTCAGGCTGGATGCTTCAATGGTCGCCTATATATCGGCAATACCCGTGCTTATTTATCTGATCTTTTTGTTTTTAGCAAAAATAAGCCTTCCTAAAGAGATAGGGAAAATATACGTGCTGACTCTAATCGCTATTTTCTCGCTGATCAGTGTTTTCAATCTCAACCTTTACCGGGAATGGGGATCAAAGATCAATTACCGCGCGCTCGATCTCGCATTTAATTCACCCAATGAGGCTATCGCCTCTGCCTCCTCTTCGCCTATTCTACTGTCGCTGATCATTCTCATCGGTCTGCTGCTCTGCAGCATCGTCATCTCTAATAAAGTCATTGACTATAGGATGTACGATAAAGAAAAGCCCGCGTACTATAAAATCGGAAGTGCTGTCGCGGCTATTATTCTGGTCGTGTTGCTAGCCCGGGGTGGCTTGCAGTTAAGTCCGATAAACCAAAGTATGTCCTATTTCTCTACAGAACCGATACTTAACCACGCTGCAGTAAATACCGAGTGGAACCTGTTGCAAGACATCCTGAATAATAAATATGGCAGTGAGAACCCTTATCAATATTACAGCAGGGAGGAAGCCGACAGCATTGTAGCTGAGTTATTTAAAAAGCCAGATACTGCAACAGTTTCGGTGCTTAAAACAAGCCGTCCAAACATTGTCGTAATTATTGTGGAAAGCCTTACCGCCCAGGTTGTAGGAAGCTTGGGAGGCGAAAAAGGGGTTACCCCCAACCTGGATTCTCTGAGCGAGACGGGAATACTTTTTGAGCAGATCTATGCTGCGGCAGGGCGAACCGATAAAGGCGTCGTCGCCACCTTGAGCGGATTCCCGGCACAGGCAGTACGCAGCATCATGAAGGAGAACGGCAGGCAGGAAAAATTACCCGGTATTGCCAGGGAACTGGAGACAGCAGGATATCATACTCTTTTCTACTACGGCGGAGAAAGCGAATTCTTCAATATGAAATCTTATATCTTAAGTCACGGCTATCAAAATCTTATCGATCAGCATTCTTTCCTTAAAAAGGACATGAATTCAAAATGGGGAACCTATGATGGAAAGGTCTTTGACAAAAACCTGAATGATCTGGATACGGTGAAAGAGCCGTTTTTTTCTACCATTCTAACTTTAACCAACCATGAACCCTTCGAGTTGCCTGAAGAGCCTCATTTTAAGGGAGATAAGGTAGAAAATAAGTTCAGAAGCACTGCTTATTATACCGATTCCTGTATAGGTGCCTACCTGAGGGAAGCTAAAAAGAAGCCCTGGTATAAGAACACCTTATTTATCATCCTGGCGGATCATAGTCATCGCCTGCCAGGTGACGCTGCTGAATATGAGCCAAAACGTTACCACATACCTCTTCTATTTCTCGGAGAGGTGATTCGCGATGAATTCAGGGGAAAAAGAATGAAAGGGATCGGCAGCCAGACAGACCTGCCTTCCACGCTTTTAAATCAACTCGGATTGAATGCCGGTAAATTTATCTGGAGTAAAGACCTGTTCAACCCAAAAACACCTGAATTTGCATTCTTCAATTGGGACAATGGTTTTGGCTTTGCCAGCGAAGCTCAAATTATTTCTTTTGATAATGTAGGGAAAAATATCATCTACCGAAAAAACCCACCTGATCCGAACATCGACAGTTTACAGCTACGTTATGGCAAGGCCTATATGCAAAAGGTTTTCCAGGACTATCTCGATATGTAAGGGCAAGGCCAGCGATGAGCTATATCTACCTAACATTAGTTTAAAGCTTGCTGAGTGCCTCTTTAATCTTTTGATAGATATAATCCAGTTGGTCGTCGGTAATACAATAGGGGGGCATGATATAAATGATATTACCAAGAGGTCGAAGCAGGATGCCTTCGTTCAGGAAAAAAGTATACAGCCGGTCTCTCAGGCCGCTAAAATAGGAAGTGTCATCGCCGGTTTCCCATTCAAAAGCCAGAATAGTACCAGTTTGGCGCAGCGTTCTAACTTTGGGATTACTCTGTAGTTCAGCAGCAAACAGCGTGTGTCTGGCACTTATTCGCTTCAGATTCTCGATCGTTTCGGGTCTTTTCAAAAGATCCATGCTTGCCAGTGCTGCGGAGCACGCTACCGGGTTGGCGGTGAAGGAATGGCCATGAAACAAAGTCTTCATCTTATCGTCGGAAAGAAATGCTTCGTAGATCTGGTCGGTACAGGTGGTTATTCCCAGTGCCATCGTTCCACCTGTAAGGCCTTTGGAAAAGCACATCAGATCCGGTTGCGATCTGATGTGATCACAGGCAAACAGCTTGCCGGTTCGGCCAAAGCCCGTCATTACTTCATCTGCGATAGTAAGAATCCCTTCCTGTTTACAATGATCGAGCAATTCGTCAAGAAATCTAGCTTCATACATCTTCATTCCCGCTGTTCCCTGGATCAAAGGTTCAAAAATGAAGGCTGAAAGTTCAGGCGCCAATACCGAAAGCTGCTTCTTGACATCCGCGATGTTTTCTTCATTTGGCGTTTCAACGAACTCTACATCAAACAGCAATGGATCAAAGGGCCTCGTGAAAGCACTCCGCGCACTGACCGCCATCGCTCCGAAGGTGTCTCCGTGATAAGAATCCTGAAAAGCAAGCACTTTTGTCCTTGCTGCACCCCTATTACTCCAATATTGAAAACACATTTTCAAGGCTACCTCCACAGCGGTGGATCCATTGTCTGAATAAAACACACGACTCTGCTTTTCGGGAAGTATGGCAATTAGCTTTTCCGCCAACTCAATTGCTGTAGGATGGGTAAAGCCCGCAAAGATTACATGTTCCAGGGTTTTAAGCTGCTCTGCAACTCTTTCGGCGATATACGGGTGAGCGTGCCCATGAATATTGACCCACCAGGAAGAAACAGCATCCAGATATTTTCTGCCATCCTCTGCGATTAAATAAGGACCTTCTCCTTTTATAATAGGAATAGGCGGCATTGCGTTCTGCATCTGAGTATAAGGATGCCATATCACCGCCTGATCGCGTTCCGTTAAGGTCATCTTCTCCATTTTTTTATTAATTGCTCTACTACTTTCTGATCCGTGGGAAAAGTGACATCGTCGATGCTCAGTGTGCCGACTTCTTTCCATCGGAAAGCTTGCCGGATATCCCCTTCTGTATCAAAATCAAAAACTTTTTCCTTGAAAATCAGCGGGAGTGCTCCAAGCGGTTTTACGAAATAATACACGCTGATAACCTGACTCTCATTAAAGACCGATTGAATGAAAAAATCGGTGGTATAAAAATGCTCCAACACCTCCACTTCTACATTACATTCTTCCATAAATTCTCTTTTAAGAGCATCGATCAGTCCCTCCCCGTATTCGAGTCCGCCGCCCGGAAACTTACTAAACCTGAATCCATGTTCTTCTTCATCGCTCAGCAAGATTTCATTTCGTTCGTTAATTAACAAACCGTACACTCTAACATTAAATTTATACATCAGGTAAAATGCTTTTGATTTCTTGCCACATTCCATGGCGTCCACTCTATATCTATCGTCTTCGGCTCCGATCTGACCGGACAGTCGGACAACCTGCAATAATGGCAGCACTGAGGAACACAGGGATCCGCATGAATGAAAAACTCGATTGAGGAGTTGGTATTTCGGTTCACTATTGCATCTACGGCCGAAACCTCTTCATGAACTTTGTTCAGGTCATAATAATAAGGCAATGTCAGATGACAATCGATGTGGATGTCGGGTCCGTAACTCTGGGTCCGGAAATTATGAATATCGACCCAGGAATCTTTTCGGTTTTCATTAAGAATACTGATTAGCTCAGCAATAATAACCATATCAGTTTCGTCCATTAACCCCGAGACCGACTTTCGCACCAGCTTATATCCGGTATAAATAATATAAAAGGCAATTCCAATAGATAAGATACTATCCAGGTAGTTCAAGCCTGTAAAATAAATCAGCAATAAACCAGCTACTAAGCCTGCACTGGTATAGGCATCGGCCTGCAAATGTTTACCATCACCATATAAAGTAATAGAGTTTAATTTTTTGCTCTGATCGACGAGGTAATAACTCAGTATGTAGTTAACGAGACCCGCTGCGGCGACGATAAGGGTACCGCTGAGCAGATGACGGATAGTATAGGGATAGACAAGATTATAGCCTGACTTTACAATGATGAGAATGCCTGCAATAATAATTAAGCTTCCTTCCAGGAACACCGAAAAAAACTCGACTTTGCCGTGTCCATAGGGATGGTTTATATCTCTAGGCTGCGCTGTGATATAAATGCTGTAAAACGCAAATGAACTTGCGAGCACATTCACAATACTTTCCGCAGCATCAGTTAAAATGGAGTTGGAAGAGGTAATGAAAAATGCCGCAAACTTGGCCAGCATGAGTAATACACTAATGCCCAGAGAAATAAGAATTACTTTTTTCTGACTTTGCAAAACGAAATCTTAGCTCGAACAAATCTAATCAATCAAGTACAGGGTTTTTTATTAAAGTCTAAATTTAATCTCATTCCTCTTTAATTTTCGCATTCGTTTGCCAACTCATATATTTGCGTTAATTATGAGCACATTATCAAACAGAATCAATAACTTATCCGAGTCAGCCACCATTAAAATGGCGAAAATGGGCCGGGAACTAGCTGCAAAAGGTGTTGACGTGATCAGCCTTAGCTTAGGAGAAACAGACTTTTTTACACCAGACTTTGTCAAGCAGGCGGCAAAAGACGCTATCGATCAAAATTATTCTTACTATTCTCCGGTTCCTGGCTATCCGGAGCTTAGGAAAGCGATAGCTGCGAAGCTAAAACGGGAGAATAATCTGGATTACGATTTTGACCAGATCGTTGTATCTACAGGGGCGAAGCAGTCTCTGGCCAATACTATACTATGTTTGATCAACCCGGATGACGAAGTAATCATTCCCACTCCGTATTGGGTCTCTTACTCAGAGCTGGTAAAACTGGCGGAGGGAAAATCCGTTTTCATCAATACTACCTTGGAAAGTGATTTTAAGATCAGTCCCCAGGAACTTGAAGCCGCAATTACTCCGAAGACCAAGCTATTCATGTTCTCTTCGCCGAACAATCCGACCGGAAGCGTTTATACACGCGATGAACTTGCTGCTCTGGTTAAGGTTTTTGAAAAATATCCTGAGATCTATATCATTTCTGATGAGATCTATGAACATATCAATTTTCTTGGAACGCATGAGTCCATCGCACAATTCGATACGATTAAAGATAGAGTGATCATTATCAATGGGCTTTCGAAAGCTTATGCGATGACGGGCTGGAGGATCGGTTATTCCGCAAGCAGCAAGGCGATTGCCGCCGCCTGCGACAAGCTTCAGAGTCAGATTACATCGGGAACCAACTCTGTCACCCAGCGGGCCGGGATTGCTGCCTATGAAGGTGGCCTGGATACCATCAGAGAAATGAGAACCGTATTCAAGCGTCGTCGCGATTTGGTATATGGCTTATTAAAAGAGATACCGGGCATGAAAGTAAATCTCCCTGGTGGAGCATTTTACTTCTTCCCGGATGTAAGCTCTTTCTTTGGCAAGAAAACAGCCACGGGCGAAACCATAAAAAATGCAGAAGATCTTTCTTTATATCTGTTGAATACCGGGCATGTCGCTACCGTCAGCGGCGATTCATTCGGTGATCCGAATTCTATTCGCCTATCTTACGCGGCAGCAGACGACAAGCTTATTGAGGCGGTAAAACGAATCAGAGAAGCCTTAGCTGCGTTGAGCTGAGATCCTGCGGGATAAATAGTAAAAATATGATTAACATCTTCGAAAGATTCAATTCTCTGAATGTTCTGGTTATCGGAGATGTGATGATAGACAGTTATATCTGGGGTAAGGCTGAACGTATCTCTCCCGAGGCACCCGTTCCGGTAGTTCACACTTCCAGGAAAGAAAACAGGCTAGGCGGTGCAGCAAACGTAGCTCTGAACGTCCAATCATTGGGGGGCAATCCTATCATTTGCTCTGTGGTTGGTAATGATGCCGAAGGAGTCGAGTTTTCTTCCCTGCTCGAAACACATGGGCTTTCAAACAGGGGGATTACCGTCATTAAGGGCAGACCCACAACGGTAAAAACACGGATAATCGCTAATAATCAGCAGGTTGTCCGTGTTGATACTGAAACGGACAAACTGCTTACCGATGAAGCATCCCGTTTGATGTTACAAAGTATTTCCAAAATCATTGACGAAACCAGAATCGATGCAATCATCTTCGAGGACTATGATAAGGGGCTGATTTCCAAAGACTTTATCACAGAGATCGTTAATATAGCCCGGGAAAAGAACATCATCACCGTTGTCGATCCTAAAAAAAGGAATTTTCTTTTTTACCAGGGCGTTACCCTCTTTAAGCCCAACCTGAAAGAACTAAGGGAGGGACTGGAAATCGAGATTGATCCGACAAATCTACGCCATGTAGAAGATGCTACTTCGCAGATAAAAAAGCTATTGAAGGCAGAAGCGATTATGCTGACCTTATCTGAACATGGCGTATATATCAACTCGGCTGAGGGGAATAAGCTTGTTCCTGCACATTTCCGAAATATAGCTGATGTTTCAGGTGCCGGTGATACCGTAATAGCCACTGCAGCGCTATGTCTGGCATCCGGGCTGGACAATTACCATACCGCCGTGATTTCAAATCTGGCTGGCGGTCTGGTTTGCGAACATTCTGGCGTTGTCCCCATAGATAAAAAGAAGTTAGTCCTGGAAGCAGAGAAGCTGCAATAATACTTGTCTGAGCAATAACCCATTATATTATTGCCGGAAAGCCAGGCTACTTGCTCCGTATCGCTTCCACCGGATCAAGCCTTGACGCCATATATGCCGGGATAAATCCTGAGATGAGCCCTATTGCTGTAGATAATGCGATGGTAAGTACCACCTTATTCATATCTACAATAATGGCCAGATCGAAAAAGGTCTTCGAGATATAAGCAAGCATAAAGACTATTGCCAGCCCTATCGCACCGCCCATGAGGCATAGTAAAACCGACTCAATAAGAAACTGAAGCATAATAAAATAATTCTTTGCCCCCAGGGATTTCTGGATGCCGATAATATTGGTCCTTTCTCTCACCGAAACAAACATAATGTTTGCGATGCCGAATCCTCCCACGAGGATAGAAAAGCCGCCTATAAATGCACCAGCAAAATCTATAATTCCGAAAAGCTGATCTAGCTGCGCCGTCAGAATGGTTGTTTTGTTCAGAGAAAAATCATCCTCATCTCTTGGATTGAGTCTGTGGATTGAACGCAGAACACCTTTCAGCTCCGATTCCAGTTCCTCCACGCTGACATTCTCCCGGCCCTTTACGGTAATTTGCGGATTATATCTTTCGTCTTCCACATGAATAACTCCCTTGGCGAAGTTAAGAGGTAATAACACGGTTTTATCCGCAGACACGCCCAGCATATCATCCCCCTCCTCTTTGAATACCCCTATAATAGTGACTTTCCTGCCCAACACCGTAATGACTTTCCCTACGGGATCTTGATTAGGGAAAAGGCCGTCTGCAATAGAAAAGCCAATAATAGCAATGGCCTTTCCGGCTTTAGATTCGCTTTCAGTAAAATACCTTCCAGCCTCGAAGTCAAACTTCCAGACTTTATAATAATCAAATGCGACGGCCGAAATTTGCGCACCCTCTATGCTATTATTTCTGTACTTAACCGTTCTGTTCCCTATCCCTATCTCATACGAGATACCTTCCGCGCCCTGCAATCTCTCACGCAACTTATCGTAATCTCTTAAAGAAGGCTGAGGTCTGTTGATATACTTCCACCAGGGAAAATCTGGCCCGCCGCTCCAAGGCCATTTCTGAATATAAATGGTATTGCTTCCAAGCTTTTCCACACTACTCTGGATATTATTCCTCAAGGTGTCCACGGCAGAAAAGACGCTGATGATGGTCATAATCCCAATTGTAATGCCTAACAACGATAGAACGGTTCGCAACCGATTCTGCCTGAGCGCTTCGTAAGCAAAAAGAAAACTCTCCTTGAGAAGTTTGAGAAATATCATATACTAGTTTAGACAAAAATCGGGATAAACTGTTACATTTTTAAGTTTTAGCTTATAGTTTATGAGCGTGGCAGTCATGTAAAACTCAGTACCTAAAACTTATAAGGTATAACTCACAATAATTTCATAAATTTGCGCCCTGAAAATCACCCAATTATTATGAAATTATCACAGTTCAAATTCGACTTACCTGACTCCTTAATTGCTCATACTCCTGCAGAGAATCGCGACGAAGCTCGTCTGATGGTTCTCGACAAAAAGACTGGAGCCATTGAACATAAAATATTCAAAGATATCCTGGGGTATTTCGAAGAGAAAGATGTAATGATTCTAAACAACACCAAGGTATTTCCGGCTCGTTTATACGGGAACAAGGAAAAAACCGGCGCTACCATTGAGGTGTTTTTACTGCGCGAGCTGAATAGCGAATTACGCTTATGGGATGTTTTGGTTGATCCGGCACGGAAGATCCGCGTTGGGAACAAGCTTTACTTCGGTGATAATGACCTGCTGGTTGCCGAGGTGGTCGAT
Organism: uncultured Sphingobacterium sp.; assembly: GCA_964521175.1. Lineage (GTDB taxonomy): Bacteria > Bacteroidota > Bacteroidia > Sphingobacteriales > Sphingobacteriaceae > Daejeonella. The sequence continues at coordinate 1,704 of CAZFQV010000023.1, read as the reverse complement.
AACACCACATCCAGAGGCAGGACCATCCGCTTTCTTTTCGACGGCACTAATGAGGAGTTCCGCCGCAATATTGAGATTCTGGGAGAAACTCCTCTTCCTAAATATATTAACCGAAAAGCTACACCTGAAGACAAGGAACGCTATCAGACCATTTTTGCTAAAAATGAGGGTGCTGTTGCTGCGCCAACGGCAGGTCTGCATTTCAGCCGTGAGCTGATGAAGCGCCTGGAGCTGAAAGGGGTTGACTTTGCAGAGATTACGCTGCATGTTGGCCTGGGTACCTTCCGGGCGGTCGAGGTTGAGGATCTTACCAAGCATAAGATGGATTCTGAACAATTTATCATAGAACAAAAGGCTGTTGATATGGTAAATAACGCCAATGCCCATAAAAGACGCGTATGTGCCGTGGGAACCACTTCCATGAGAGCCATCGAATCTGCTGTATCAGCCGGAATGGAACTTAAAGCTGCCAACGATTGGACCAGCAAGTTCATTTTTCCACCGTATGATTTCAGTATTGCCAACTGCATGATTACTAATTTCCATACTCCTGAATCTACTCTTTTGATGATGGTTGCAGCCTTCGGTGGTTATGACAATGTAATGAAAGCATATGAGGTGGCCTTAAAAGAGAAATATCGCTTTTACAGTTACGGTGATGCTATGCTGATCATCTAAGACGAATAAGCCTGGGCAGTTTTTTCTTTTGAACATCATACCTAAAAATGATGCCTGTAAAATACTATTCTATCATCGTTGGCGGAGGTTCAGGCAGCAGGATGCAGTCTGATCTTCCGAAACAGTTCCTGCTGCTGAATGGGAAACCTGTACTGATGCATACTATTGAAGCCTTCCACTTTTCCGAGCTGCACCCTGAAATTATCTTAGTATTGAATGTGGACTTTCATCCCTATTGGGAGAAACTCTGTGAAGAATATAATTTTAACATCCCTCATCAGCTTGTTCGGGGAGGGTTGCAGCGTTTCCATTCCGTGAAGAATGCGCTTAAACTGATCAAGAATAATGCTATCGTCGCAGTTCATGATGCGGTAAGACCACTGCCAGGCGAAAGCACCATAACTTCGGCATTTAGGGAGGCCGAAAAATTCGGCACAGCGGTTACGGCTGTTAAAAGCAGCAGTTCGGTCAGGCAACAAAGAGGAGAAGAAACGGTTGGACTCAGACGTGAAGACATTTTCTTAGTGCAAACCCCACAAGTATTCAAAAGTGACATACTTCATAAAGCTTACAAACAAAACTATCGAATTGAATTCACTGATGACGCTTCCGTAGTAGAAAGGTCGGGAGTAGAGGTTAGGCTGGTTGAAGGGGAGAACAGTAATATTAAGATTACTTATCCCGAGGATATTGTAATTGCAGAAGCGCTAATCAGGTTTAAAAGCGGCCCGAACCAGACCTAGGTGGTACGGGCTGCTTTAGTTTATTCTTATTAAACAGAGCCTCCGCGAATCACACGAAGTAAAATCGCAATAATAGCGATAACAAGGAGTATGTGAATAAGATTTCCGCCCATTGGCGAGACAAAAAATCCGAAGATCCAGATAATGATTAGAATTACTGCGATCAAATAAAGTAAATTACCCATAGTTCTTGATTTTTATATTAACGGCTTATATAGTTTCTTTATCCATTAATACCAAAACCATACCTTTTGTTTGATCGGAATTCAAAAAGTTGTTTGAG
>CAZFQV010000022.1:0-14749 GCA_964521175.1 uncultured Sphingobacterium sp. | reverse complement strand
TCATTCGTTCGGGACTGTTTCGTTTATCGCTCATGCCCAAAAATATTCCTTTATTTAATAGAGAGCTTAGCTGGTTGGCATTCAATGAGAGGGTATTGCAGGAGGCGGCAGATAAAACGGTGCCTTTGGTTGAGCGTATCCGCTTTCTGGCCATATTTTCTTCTAATCTCGATGAGTTTTACCGGATCAGGGTCGCCACTTTAAATCGTTTGTCGAACCTTAACACCAAATCGAAAGAGGTATTAGGCTACAGCCCCCGCAAAACGTTAAAGGAAATCAAGACCATAGTCGTACGTCAGGAAAAGACATTTAACAGGCTTTACGCACAGGAGATAATAAAAGAGCTTGAGGGCAGAAAAATTTTTATTCTCAACGAGAAACAGATGAATGTTTCACGCGGGCAATTTGTGCGGGATTATTTCCGAAGCACGGTGCTCTCTACTTTGGTGCCCGTGATGATCAATAAAAAGAAGCCATTTCCTGAACTCAAAGACCGTGTGATTTACTTTTTGGTTAAGCTCACGAAATCAAAGAAAAACACCAGTAAATTTGCCTTGATTGAACTTCCTACAGAAGGGTCTAATCGGTTTTTGGTTTTGCCCGAAACTAATAACCTTAGATTCATAACTCTGCTTGATGACATAGTCAGGTATTGCCTGGACGATATCTTCTTCATCTTTGAATATGATAGCATTGAAGCCTATTCCATCCAGCTCACCCGTGGTGCTGAGCTAGATCTCGACCCAAACGTGAGCGGTAAATTCATCGATGCTTTGACTAAAAGTTTGCAAAAGCGAGGTAAGGGTAAGCCAATGCGCTTATTGTACGATGCGGAAATGCCTTTGGATATGCTCAGCTATCTGGTTGCCCGACTTGATCTTTCTGCCGACGGTCTTATCCCTGGCAATCGTTATCATAATTTTAAGGATTTTATCAATTTCCCCAATGTAGGCAGTCCTGATTTGGAGTATCCACGTGTCTCTCCGCTGCCGGTGAAAGGCTTTTCGCGGGAGAAAAGTATATTCGCCCAGATAGCGGTTAGAGACTTTCTTATAAATCTTCCGTACCAATCATTCGATTATATTATTCATTTTCTGAGGGAGGCTGCAATTGATCCCAAGGTTCGCACCATTAGTATTACCTTATATAGACTGGCTGAGAATTCACGTATTATACATGCTTTAATCAATGCAGTCAAGAATGGGAAAAAGGTATATTGTGTATTGGAATTAAAGGCACGCTTCGATGAACAGGCAAACATATACTGGACTAACCGACTCGAGGAAGAGGGCGTTGAGGTGAGTTACGGACTGCCGGACTATAAAGTACATTCCAAGATTTGTCTGGTGAAACGGATTGAAAAGGGTAAGGAAACCTATTATGCGAATCTCGCAACTGGCAATTTCAACGAAATGACAGCTACAGTTTATTGCGATCACAGTTTGTTTACCGTCAACCCACTCATCACCGGAGAGTTGGTCAAAGTATTCGAAAGTCTGCGGAAAAAAGTATTTTATAAAGATTTCGACCAGCTGGTCGTTTCCCCTCTGGACAGCCGCAGAAAAATTAACAATCTCATTGCAAATGAGATAAAGAACGCAGAAGCAGGCAAAGAAGCTTTTATTATTTTGAAGATGAATAGCCTTACGGATGAGAACATCATTGCCCGGCTTTATGCAGCGAATAATGCCGGAGTGAAAATTCAATTGATAATCAGGGGGATGTGTTGCTTGGTGCCAGGAATAGCAGGTTATAGCGACAATATCGAGGTGATTAGTATTATTGATCGGTATTTAGAACATGCCCGGGTTTGGATATTTGGCAATAATGGTGATGAGAAAATATTTTTGTCTTCCGCAGATCTCATGCCGCGAAATTTGGATCACCGGGTAGAAGTCGGGTTCCCTGTGTTAGATCCGCAGATCAGCGCTGAAATCAGAGATATTATCAATATTCAGCTAATGGATAACGTTAAAGCCAGGGAGATTAACAAGTTGGGTATCAACCATTACAAAAAAGTGAGAGGCAGAAAAAAGGCAAGCTATCGTGCCCAAATTGATATTTATAATTATCTAAAGTATAAAAAATAAGATGTTGAGATACGCCGCCATTGACATTGGATCAAACGCTGTGAGATTGCTTATCGCGGATGTTATCCAGCAGGAAAAAAAAGTTTCATTTAAGAAAAATACCCTGGTGCGCGTACCGCTTAGGCTTGGGGATGATGTATTTAATAAGCAGGTTGTCTGTTCGGGAAAGATTGATGACCTGGTTAAAACAATGATTGCCTTCCGGAATTTAATGGAGGTATACAGGGTTAGTGATTATATGGCATGTGCAACTTCAGCGATGCGCGAAGCAAAAAACGGAAAAGATATTGTTAGCCGGATCAGCAGAGAGGCTTCCATCGATCTCGAGATTATCCAGGGGCAGCGCGAAGCAAATATTATTTATTCCAGCCATATTGAACGGAGTCTTGAACGCAAAAAGAACTATTTGTACATCGATGTGGGTGGAGGCAGTACCGAGTTATCGATATTTAGTAACGGAGAGCTAATTGCGTCAGGATCCTTTAATCTCGGAGGTATCCGTATGCTGGATAACCGGAGTAAGGCCGAAAGCTGGGCTGAACTGAAAACATGGGTGAAAGACAAAATGAAGGGTTACAGAAATGTATCAGGTATCGGTACCGGCGGAAATATCAATAAGTTGTACCGATTGGCGGATTGCAAAGATAGTGCGCCTTTGAGCTTAGCCAAATTGATCTCTCTTTATGATTACCTGAATTCCTTTTCACTTAATGATCGGATCAACGTCCTCGGCTTAAATGCCGACCGTGCTGATGTGATCATCCCTGCTGCAGAAATTTATCTGTCGGTAATGAAATGGGGAGACGTGAAAGAGATCTATGTGCCAAGGGTGGGCTTGGTTGATGGCATGGTACAAATCCTGATCGATAAGCACGTCGCGGCAAGGGTCCGATAGAAATTGCCAGCAGATATCCACTAAAATCAGCTAAACCACGGATTAAATCTCTCAGCACTGAGGTTCTTTTTATATTTTTGCCTCAAATCCCACCTCCTAAGATGCCAGGATCCGAAAAGTCCATTTATACTCTTCAATTTGCGCTGGTATGCCTGAGTTCTTTTCTGTTCTCAGCGAGCTTCAATATGCTGATTCCTGAGTTACCGGCCTACCTGAGTAGCATTGGCGGTGCGGAGTATAAAGGCTACATAATAGGTTTGTTTACAATAACGGCAGGTATTTCAAGGCCCTTCAGCGGAAAGCTGACGGACAAAGTCGGACGGGTGCCGGTGATGGCTGTCGGGTCCCTGGTATGTGTGATCTGCGGGTTATTATACCCGATTTTAACTACTGTTGCCGGATTTTTATGGCTGCGGCTTTTTCACGGCTTTTCCACAGGCTTCAAGCCTACTGCCACGGCTGCCTATGTAGCCGATATTGTCCCGGCTAACCGCTGGGGAGAGGCGATGGGAATACATGGTCTGTGTTTTAGCACTGGGCTGGCAATCGGGCCTGCAATTGGTAGTGAACTCTCTTCGAAGTTTTCTATAAACGCACTTTTTTATTGCTCCTCTCTATTTGCTTTAATGTCTATTGTTATACTGATGAATATGCAGGAAACCCTTGTTAAGAAAGAAAAGTTTAAGCTATCGCTTTTGAAAATAAACAGGGGAGAGATCATAGAATTTAGGGTTTTGCCAGGAGCAGTAATCACTCTTTTGTCTTACCTGAGTTATGGGGCAATACTTACGGTCATCTCTGATTGGGGAACACATTTGGGAGTGGCTAACAAAGGTCTGTTTTATATGGTGTTTACAATAGCTTCACTAATTATCCGCTTCGTTTCCGGTAAAATGTCTGATCGGATAGGGCGCATAAGCATTATAAAGTTGTCGCTTATTATTTTGGTCCTTTCTTTAATGCTTATAGGTCATTCCACTTCCTCTTTCTCTCTCCTCCTGGCTTCTGCATTATATGGGGTTGCCACTGGAATGCTTTCACCTGCTCTAACCGCCTTAATCATCGATATGAGTCATCCGGAACACCGGGGTAAGGCCGTGGCGACGATGTATATCGCATTGGAAGCCGGAATAGGCCTGGGTGCCTTTATGGCCGGCAGTTTTTATATCACTGATGTGACAACTATCCCGCTGATCTTTTATTTAATGGCCGCATTAACTCTGCTTGCGTATCTTTATCTGCAATTTATTTTTAAAAAGTCTGTCGTTATTAGCTCATGAATCCTAAAATTTTGCCAGATCTGGTTACCGTGGTGATGCCTTATGGGAGGTATAAGGGAAAACTCATTTGTGATCTGCCGGAATATTACCTTGTTTGGTATGAACAAAATGGTTTCCCAAAAGGCAACATTGGTATCCTGCTATCGGCGATGTATGAGATAAAGCTAAATGGTTTGGAGTATTTGCTAAAGCCATTGAAAAAGAATAAGCTATAGCTTCCTTTATGAATTCGATTGCAAGAGCCTTAATTTGCATCATCTTTCAGATTAAAAAACAATTGCAAACCTTTTCCTATTTCTCTTTGTTGTTTATAAAACTCTTAAACAAAAAACGCAATGAAAAAGAAAATTTACCTGATGGCTACAGTGTTATGTTTAATGCTGGCCGCGCCTGCTGTTATGGCCAATGAGGCCAACATTAAACCAGAGATGACCGAAAAGCAGAAAACCCGCTTAGTGGAGATTACTAATAGGGTAGAGCAAATAAAAAGCATGGATCGGTCAGACCTGAGCCGGGCAGAGCGTCAAGATTTGCGCCATGAGCTGCGAGATATGAGAACAGAAGCCAAAGCAATGAGTGGTGGAGTCTATTTATCGGTTGGAGCAATAATCATTGTTATCTTATTATTAATCCTCATTTTATAGAAGCTTTTAAGTTTCAAAAAAGAGATTGTCAATCATGACAGTCTCTTTTTTTATCGGTATTTGCAAAGGTAGGATACCGGGTCGGCAGCTTTGACCTGAAATGAGCAACCAGCGCTAACCTCGAATTTATCGCCTTTACTGTAGAAGCGCCATTCCGTTTCACCTGGTAAAAGCACCCTCAGCTTACCCTCAATAATTTCCATGATTTCGTGCTGGGAGGTGCCGAATTCAAAATCGCCTTTTTCAATAACGCCAACACTTGATTTCATCCCGCCAGAATCATAAGCCAATGATTTTACTGAGCCGTCGAAATATTCGTTTACTTTGATCATCTGTTGTTATTTTTTTGTAAAAGTAGGAAATATGATGCATGATTGTCTGTGGTAAATAGCAATTTTAGACAGATGTTAATGCGTCTCCTGTATTAAGCAGGAGAATTTCATAACTTAGCATTTCAATGAAGATTCTTTATGCTATTCAGGGAACAGGTAATGGCCATTTAAGCAGAGCGATGGACGTCATACCGGCTATGATGCGTCATGGCAGCGTTGACATCCTGGTAAGCGGAATACAGTGTGATCTCACCCTTCCTTATCCGGTAAAGTACAAGTTACGCGGGCTCAGTTTTATTTTTGGGAAAGACGGCGGAGTTGATTTATGGAAAACTTTAGTTAAGTCCAATGTCAGGAAGCTTATAAAAGAGATAAAGAATTTACCGGTGGATAAATATGATCTCATAGTCAATGATTTTGAGCCCGTTTCTGCCTGGGCATGCTATAACGCTGACATTCCTTGTATAGGGTTAAGTCATCAGGCAGCTGTCCTCTCGGAGAATGCGCCTCTGCCACAACTGACCGATATGATGGGCAGATTCATTCTAAAAAATTACGCTCCCAATACCATGCAATATGGATTTCATTTCAAATCGTACAGCAAGGATATTTTCACTCCTGTGATACGCAGGCAGGTGAGGGAGCAGGTTATTGAACATGGCGATCATTATACGGTTTATCTTCCTTCTTATGATGATAGAAGGCTCATCGCTAAACTAAGCCAATTCAGAGAGGTGAAATGGGAGGTCTTTTCAAAACATAACCGCAAAGCATTTCACAGCAAGAACGTCTTTGTCCAACCGATTCACAACGACCGGTTTATCAAAAGTATGGCAAACTGTGCAGGAGTCTTGTGCGGAGCCGGGTTTGAAACACCTGCTGAAGCTTTGTTCATGAATAAAAAGCTGCTGGTTATACCCATGAAGAACCAATATGAGCAGCAATTAAACGCTGCTGCATTGAATGATATGGGAGTTCCGGTAATCAGAAGTCTAAAGAATCAATATGACATGGTCATTGCCAATTGGCTGGAGAGCGACAGAAGGGTGGAGGTTAATTACCCCGATATTACCTCGGATATCATTGGAGAACTTATCAATAATCATTTTGAGTATAAACGACTCTCAGTGATAAGAAGTGTCGGATAGCAGCCCCAGCTGGTATTGATTATATGCTGTCCTGCAATCAGGAGACCGGAGTCATCCAAAAAGTTCACTGCTCAGATATCTGTCTCCTCTATCACAGGCGATAAAAACAATCAAACCCTCAGCCAGTTCATCAGCTAAGCGGATTGCGGCTGAAGCAGCTCCTCCGCTGCTCATACCGGCGAAAATGGCTTCCGTCCTTGCCAGCTTCCTGGTCATTTCAGTAGCCTCTCTTTCGGATATGTCCATGATACGATCTATCCGTTCAGGCTCGAATATTTTAGGTAGATATTCTTTTGGCCAACGGCGTATACCAGGAATGGATGAATCGTCAGTTGGTTGGCAACCGACAATGCTGATGTTTTGGTTTTGCTCCTTGAGATAGCGTGAGCATCCCATTATTGTTCCGGTGGTTCCCATCGAACTCACAAAATGAGTGATCTTTCCCTGAGTATCTCTCCAAATCTCAGGTGCGGTAGTCTTATAGTGGGCGAGACAATTGTCTGGATTTGCGAATTGATCCAGCATATAGCTTTTACCCGTAGCTGCTTTTTCTTCCGCATAATCGCGGCAGGATTCTATACTGTCCAGAAGAGTTACTTTCGCTCCAAAGGCTTCCATGGTAAGCGTACGTTCTCTGGTGGAGCTGGAAGGCATGACCAGCTCAATCTCAAGGTCGAATAGGCGGGCCATCATGGCGAGCGCTATGCCGGTGTTGCCGCTTGTCGCTTCGATGAGCGGAATACCCGACTTGATATCACCTCGTTCTATCGCACTACGTATCATATTCAGCGCCGCCCTGTCCTTAACGCTGCCCCCGGGGTTGTGCCCTTCCAACTTGGCGTATATCTTAACCTTCGGATTGGGGCTTAATAGTTTTATTTCAACCTGTGGAGTATTGCCTACAAAATCAATTATACCAGCCATTTCGCTATATATTACTTTTTTTGCCACTAAATATATTTATCTCAGACGTATTATACACCGAAGATCCAGGCGGAACGCTTTTAGTAAGCCAGACATTGCCTCCTATAATACTGTCGTGTCCGATGACCGTATCGCCGCCAAGGATTGTTGCTCCGGAATATACCACTACTCTGTCTTCAATGGTGGGATGTCTTTTGGTATTGGCCATACTTTTGTCGACGCTAAGCGCCCCCATTGTTACTCCCTGGTATAGCTTGACATGGTTTCCAATTTCACAGGTCTCACCAATTACGATGCCGGTGCCGTGATCTATATGGAAGAATTCGCCAATCTCCGCCGCAGGATGAATGTCAATGCCGGTCTTCGAATGCGCATATTCTGTCAAAATACGTGGTAAAAGAGGTACCTCCAGCAAATACAGAGCATGTGCAAGTCTATAAAATGAGATAGCATAGAACCCGGGGTATGCACGGATCACTTCGAACTCACTTTTTGCTGCCGGGTCGCCAAGGAATATCGCCTGAATATCAGTATTCAGTAAATGATAAAATCTGGGAACCTGACTAAAAAAATCTTTGGCGATCCTCACATGGTCACAATGTCTGCAGACTTTGGTGGCGACCATTATCCTGCACAACTCCGACTCCAATTTGCGGAACTCATTTTTTAGATCATCCAGTGATTCGAAGCTATGCTTGGATAATTCAGGGAAAAGCAAATGAATAAGGTTGGAAGCCCATCCTGAAATTTCTTCGTTAGAGGGTACAGCATCAGCAGCTTGTTGCTTGTCGAAAATAAGCCTGAAAAAATCCTCGTTCATGTATGTTCCTTGGGAGTTAGTTCTTGTTTATCGGGTACAAGTTTAAGCAAAAGAATGTTTCCTCTATGTAAAAAGGTAAATAGGGAAAGCTTGAAAACAGAGAACAATACTCATCTGGTCAGCTCATGCAGCTCAAAAATTTTTGTCGGATAATCGATGCCTTCCGTGGAAAGCACCTCGAGTATTTTCTTAAAAGCTTCTGTGTTTCCGGCAATATTGGAAAAATATACGATGGAAGTCTTTTTTCCGGGGATATTGATAGAGAAGCTGCTGAAGCCGCAGGTGCTCCCCGAGTGGAAGTAAGATGGTGCGTTTTCACTGAAGTAGAACCATCCCGGACCGTAAAAGCTTCCTGTCACTTCTTTAATAGGGAAGTTCAATCTGGCAAATGCTATGGGCAGATCCAGTAAAGTACCATCCCAAAGCGCATGTGTCCATTTACGATAATCATTCAACGAAGTATAAACTCCACCGTCGCCTTTCACGGCACTTGTTGAACTCTGGTCATTAGGGCATAGTTTTCCATTCCTGTCAGGGGCAAATCCAAAGGAGCGGTTGCGGATATAGGCAGTCGCTTCATATACGCTTGAACGGGTCATTTTTAAGGGTATAAAGATGTTTTCCCGCATAAATTGAGCAAATGATTTCCCTGATACCCTTTCAGTAATAATCGCCAGTAACGCGTACGCTGTGTTGCTGTACCTGAATCTGCTGCCCGGCTCAAAATAAGTGCTATCCTGATCCTTAATAAGCTTCAGAACATCGGCATCCAGAACTTGTGCCTCGGTATGTTCCATTAATGACTCGTAATCAGGAATGCCAGACGAATGAGTGATTAGATGCCTAATCTTAATTTTATTACCTGTCACGGCGGGTAGTTCAGGCAAAAATCGAATGATAGGATCTTCAAATGAAAGTTTTCCTTCTTTCTCCAGGAGCAGAATACACATTGCAGTAAACTGCTTAGATACAGAAGCCAGGCGAAAATTAGTATTAGCGTTCAGTTTTTTTCCATCGACAGCGGTTAACCCGAAGCCTTTTTTGTAAAGGATTTTTCCCTCACTTTCAATAGATAATGCGATGCCAGGTTCTTTTGCACCGACATATTCAGATATCACTGAATCCAGCCGTTTTTCAAGTTGAGCAAAGGCCAGGTGACTTGTCATAATGCAGCAGATCAGCAAGGTTAACTTCATTTTTTTAGCATGAGTATCATGACTCCGACAGGATTAAAGATAGCACCTTTTTGAGGTCTTCCGGACTATCGATCGCCTGGCTTTCTTTGCTGGTCACTGCGATCTTTATCCGATAGCCGTTCTCAATCCAGCGTAATTGTTCGAGTGCTTCGGCTTCTTCAAGACCAGATACAGGCAAAGCGCTGATTGCCGTAAGCACGTGCCTGCGATAGGCGTAAATCCCGATATGTTTGTAGTAGCTATAATTACTCAGCCAGGAATCAGGGCTTTTGTTCCTTTGAAAGGGAATAACGGCTCTACTAAAATATATCGCTTCCATATCGGTATTGAGAATAATTTTGGGCGTGTTGTGATCGAACAGTTCCTCTTCGGTGCGTATCTTTTTTGCCAGACTAGCAATATCCACCTGGTCCTGCTCAAAGCAGGTACAAAGCAAGTCGATTTGTGAGGGGTGGATCATAGGGTCGTCGCGCTGTATATTGACGATCACATCAAATCCCGGAAACATACTGGCTACCTCTGTACAGCGATCGGTTCCGCTTTTATGGCTTTCGGAGGTCATGATTGCCTCTCCGCCGAAATCGATTACGTGATCTAAGATTCGCCGATCGTCAGTTGCGACAATCAACCGGGTCAACGACGATGATGTTAAACACTGCTCATAAACGCGATGAATCATGCTTTTTCCTGCAATGTCTACGAGTGGTTTTCCCGGGAAGCGGGTAGATGCAAACCGCGCGGGTATGATTCCGAGTATTTTCAAGGTCAGATGATGTTAAAAGAGGCCGTGAATTTCACGTTCTATACTGTTTATTACCAGGCCCAGATCTTCCGGACTATTTGCAAAATCGAGTTTGTCTTTGTCAAGAGTCAGCAATTTCCCTTGGTCATAGCCGTCGATCCATTTCTTATATTTCTCATTTAGCTTCAATAGGTAATCCAGGCGAATTCCGGCTTCATATTCCCGGCCACGTCGCTGGATATTGTTTACCAGTGTAGGCACTGAAGCTTTCAGAAAGATGAGCAGATCGGGAGGCTTAATGAATGTAGTGATATTATCGAATATCGCCCGATAATTTCCATAGTCCCGCGTGGTCATTAAACCCATGTCATGTAGGTTCTCGGCAAAGATATAGGCATCTTCGTAAATGGTACGATCCTGTATGATGTTGCGTGGGCTGGCCTGTAGCTCCAGCATTTGCTTGAATCGACTATTGAGGAAATAGATCTGTAGGTTGAAACTCCACCTCTTCATGTCACCATAAAAGTCTTCAAGGTAAGGATTGTTCTCAACAGTTTCGAACTGCGCCTCATAACCGAGGTGTTTGGCCAGCAATTCTGTTAGTGTCGTTTTACCCGCCCCTATGTTTCCTACAATGGCAATGTGCATAATAAATAAAGGTAAGTGCGCTGTTTGTTGCTGAAATTACAAATTGTTTTTGTATTCCTGCATGATCTTCTAAAAACTTTTGAACCCTATGATTTCCCTTACTTCCCTGAGTGTTTTAGATGCGCTGTCCCGGGCTTTGGCAGCGCCGGAGCGAGCAACTTTGCTCAAAAAAGCGTCATCAGACGAAATTTCGCGAATCTTCTCACGTACAGGGCTGGTGGCAATGATCATATCTTCAGCAAGCTGTTTCTTGAAATCGCCATAGCGAATTTGACATTCCTGGTAGAGCCGGTCAAAATGCTCGTAAGTATCGGCAGAAGATACTATTTTCATTAGGCTGAAGAGATTTTCAATCGCTTCTGGTTTGGCCTGGTTCTCTTCCGTCGGCCCGCTATCGGTAACAGCGCGCATTACTTTTTTACGGATAAGGTCGGGTGCGTCAGATAGGAATACGGCATTACCTTCTCCTTCTGATTTTCCCATTTTCCCTTTACCGTCGAGACCGGGAACCTTTATTAGCTTGCCGCTTAAATCAAAAGCATGAGGTTCAGGGAAATACTCTGTTTGGTAGAGTCTGTTAAAGCGGTTAGCGAAAGTCCGCGACATCTCCAAATGCTGTTCCTGGTCTTTACCTACCGGCACCTTGGTGGCCTTGTGAATAAGAATGTCGGATGCCATTAGTACCGGATAAGTCAGCAAGCCGGCATTGACATTGTTGGGGTTGCTCCTGACTTTGTCTTTAAACGATGTGCTTCGTTCCAGCTCGCCGAGATAAGCATTCATGTTCATATAAAGGTACAATTCAACCACTTCGGGGACGTCAGACTGGATATATATAGTAGCCTTTTCAGGATCTATACCCGCCGCCAGATACTCAATAAGTACCTGCCGTACATGGCCATGCAGATCCCGGGGTGTTGGATGGGTAGTCAGCGAATGAAAATCGGCAATAAAAAAATAACAATTATACTCATGTTGCATTTGAACGAAGCTTTTTACAGCGCCATAATAATTCCCCAAATGCAGCTTTCCGGTGCTCCGGATCCCACTTACAACAGTTTCCATAATTGCGAAATTAAGTATTTTTTCATTTGCATATATTATTGTTTTATCCTTGATGAGAATGGCTGAGCTAAGTCAGATAAACTCCCATGGATTGTGCAGGAATTTTTTACTTTTGGTCAGGATGAGGAGATTCTTAAAAACGCTGCACCTTCATTATTTCCAGGTTTGGCTGGCACTTTCTTTTGCTTGCTTTTACCCCTTTATCTATCTTTTCTCTCTCAAGCCGATCAATTTTAACGGAATGAATACCATGAGATGGCTCTTCAGCCGGATCAGTACGATGATGTCCGGTTTTTTTTATCGGTTTAACTACGAGGAAAAGGTTGACTGGCGCAGAAACTATATAATTTGTGCCAATCATACTTCTAATCTGGATATTACAGCAATCATCCTTCTGGTACGTAAGAACCTGGTGTTTATGGGAAAAGATGAGTTGCTCAGAAATTACATTACCGGAATCTACTTTCGGACGATTGATATTCCGGTAAACCGTCAAAGTAACATGTCGGCTTTCAGAGCATTTAAGCGGGCAGAAAATGATATCCGGCTGGGTAGAAATGTGGTTATTTTTCCGGAGGGGATGATCAGCGACACTTATCCGCCCGTCCTTCAGCCTTTTAAAAACGGGCCATTCCGGCTTGCTATAGAACAGGGTGCGGCCATTCTGCCAGTTACGATAGCGAATAATTGGAAAATAATGTGGGATGATGGAAGCAAATATGGAAGTAAGCCAGGGATTTGCGATATTTACATCCACAAACCTGTTGAAACTCAGGGTAAATCTCCCGAGGACACAGAAAATCTGAAGAAAGAGGTTTATGATTTAATTCAATCAAGGCTTCAGTCCTGAAAACAAAATATCACAATGACATGAAAGTAGACCCGGAAACCATAGATAAGATAGCCCATTTGGCGCGACTTGAAATAAGGGAAGAGGATAAGCAGGGTCTCCTGGAGGACATGAACAAGATCCTTAATTTTATGGATAAGCTCAATGAAGTGGATACTGAGGGCGTAGCGCCATTGGTGTATATGACCGATGAAGTCAATGTGCTGCGTGAAGATAAAGTTGAGGGTCTTATTAGCCGGGAGGAGGCCCTGCAAAATGCACCTTCCCAGGATGGCAAGTTTTTCCGTGTTGCGAAAGTAATCAACAAACCATAAGGTGGCGGCTGTAACAAACACAGGATGCTATTCATCTAAAGAATAAAACATGGCGGAGAATCCTCTTATTTCCTTAACTGATATCGGCAGAAAGTACGTAATCGGAGCCGAGACTATTCATGCGCTAAAATCCGTGTCCTTATCAATAAATAAAGGTGAGTTTGTGGCTTTGATGGGGCCTTCAGGATCCGGTAAATCCACCTTAATGAATATCCTGGGCTGTCTGGATACGCCCACAAAGGGACAGTATATCTTAAATGGCATCCATGTCAGTGAGATGAGCGATAGTGAGCTGGCTGAGGTGAGGAATAAGGAAATTGGTTTCGTCTTCCAAACCTTTAACCTTTTGCCGCGCTCATCATCGCTTGAAAATGTGGCCTTACCACTGGTTTACGCTGGTATAAGTCGCCAAAAGAGAGAGGATATCGCCAATAAGGCTCTGGAGAGTGTGGGACTGGCAAACAGGGTTCACCATAAACCCAATGAACTTTCGGGAGGACAGCGCCAGAGAGTTGCGGTAGCACGGGCCCTGGTAAACAATCCATCAATTATCCTGGCCGACGAACCGACCGGGAACCTCGATACCAAGACTTCCGTCGAGATTATGGGGCTGCTTGAAGAGATTCATTGTAAAGGTAATACGATCATTCTGGTAACTCACGAGGAAGATATAGCGCTGCATGCGCATCGCATAGTAAGAATGCGTGATGGTCTGATTGAAAACGACTATCATAACGACCAAATTAAGACGGTATCACCCCGACTGGAGGAAATGAAAGTAAAGGGTTCCGACTTTGAGCAGATTCAATAACATATAATCATATTCCGTGGGCAACTCCCCGATATGGTACATTAATTCCATTCCATTCGTATGAAGATCTACACTAAAACAGGTGATAAAGGCCTGACTTCTTTAATAGGGGGGACCAGAGTTCCTAAATATGATTTGAGGATTGAAAGTTACGGTACCGTGGATGAGCTTAATTCCTATATTGGGATGATACGCGACCACGATATCGCAGCGGAGCATAAAACGATTTTGAAGGAAATACAGGATCGGCTTTTTACGATTGGTTCTGCGCTGGCCTCAGATCCTGAACGATCGAAGATGAAAATTCCGGATCTGCATGTGGCTGATATAGAGTTACTTGAAAAAGAGATGGATCGGATGAACGAGGCCCTGCCCGAACTAAAGCATTTTATTTTGCCCGGCGGCGATCAGGCGGTGTCTTTTTGCCATATCGCTAGATGTGTATGCAGACGGACCGAGCGAATTACCGTTCATCTGGCCAATGAAAGTTTCGTAGACGAGAAGGTGATCGTTTATTTGAATCGCTTGAGCGACTACCTTTTTGTCCTGGCGAGAAAGCTGGGACAAGATAGGGAACTGCCTGAAAATAAGTGGTTTCCGCGGGTTTAAGTAATATCTTTAAAATTTATTATAATAATACCTAAATTATTATACTTTTGCACAAAAAGTATAATCAAATTCTAAGAAATATGTATTGGACATTAGAATTGGCGTCGCATTTAGAGGACGCACCATGGCCCGCTACCAAAGATGAACTAATTGATTACGCCATACGTTCAGGTGCACCAGTAGAAGTTATTGAAAACCTCCAAGCTTTAGAGGACGATGGGGAGCCTTATGAAAATATAGAAGAGATATGGCCGGATTACCCTACTAAGGACGACTTCTTCTTTAACGAAGATGAATATTAGTTGAGACCCTGCATAATGTAGGGTCTTTTTTTTGCCCAATTATGCAGCCTTAATCAGGTGCTTTACAGTTGCGCTCAAA
>CAZFQV010000021.1:0-15037 GCA_964521175.1 uncultured Sphingobacterium sp. | reverse complement strand
TATCCGACTTAGATGAACGGATAGGCCCGGGGAACTTCATGTTCAGTGACGGGTATATTGTGGGTAAGCATCAGGGTTATCCGTTTTATACCATCGGACAACGCAAGGGTCTTGGCGTAGCATTCGGTCATCCGGTATATGTAACCAGAATCCTGCCCGAAACCAACACGGTGATGCTGGGCACAGCCGACGAGTTGGAACGCCGGGAAGCTACAGTAAGGAAGGTGAATCTGGTGAAATATGCCGGTTTTCCCGAACCTATTGAAGCTGTCACGAAAATAAGATACAAAGATTCGGGAGCGCTCAGCACCCTTACTCAAAAAAACGACCAGGTCATAGTTGATTTCCATCATTCGGTTTCCGGCATCGCTCCGGGTCAATCTGCCGTTTTTTATGAGGGAAATGATCTTCTAGGTGGCGGTTTCTTAGTCTGACACTCCTTGCCCGGCTCATCACCTCTGGCCGTGCTAATACCGAATATTTCTTTTACCTTATCCCCGATTCTAAATCCCAGTGATTTGGCTTTCCCTTTAATAATGTCTTTATTTGCAAAATATCATCTTTTTTAATGGCAAAAAATCTACTTATCGTTGAATCGCCTGCGAAGGCTAAAACTATTGAAGGCTATCTTGGAAAGGACTTTCTTGTAAAGTCCAGCTACGGTCATATCCGGGATTTGATTAAGACCGATGATGCTATTGACGTCGACAATAATTTTGAACAGCGATATGAGGTTCCATCTGATAAACGTGCCATTGTTAGCGAACTTAAGAAACTTTCTAAAGCTGCAGAGATGGTATGGCTGGCCTCGGATGAGGATCGTGAAGGAGAGGCTATCTCATGGCATCTCTATGAAACCTTAGGGCTTAAGGAAGATCAGACAAAACGTATTGTTTTCCATGAGATCACTAAAGGTGCCATCCTCAAGGCCATTGATACCCCCCGTAAAATAGATTATAACCTGGTTAATGCCCAGCAGGCCAGACGAGTGCTTGACCGGCTGGTTGGTTTTGAGCTGTCTCCGGTATTATGGAAAAAAGTTAAACCTTCTCTTTCCGCGGGGCGGGTACAGTCAGTAGCCGTCCGTTTGATCGTCGATCGGGAGCGAGAGGTAAATAAATTTAAGTCGGTTGCGGCCTTCCGCGTCGTAGCTATATTCTCTACAGATGGGAAGAAGGAAATTTTCAGGGCAGAGCTTCCTGAACGCTTTCGCGAGGAGGAAGAAGCACAAACATTCTTGAAGGATTGTATAGCAGCGATTTTTACGGTGAGCAGTCTGGAAACCAGACCCGCAAAACGAAGCCCCGCACCTCCCTTCATCACCTCTACCCTCCAACAGGAAGCGAGTAGAAAGCTCGGTTTCTCGGTAGCCAAAACCATGTCAGTAGCACAAAAGTTATATGAGCATGGGAAAATTACTTACATGCGTACCGACTCAGTCAACCTTTCTGATACTGCTTTAAACGGCGCAGCGGCAGAGATCCGCTCGGCATACGGTGAAAAATATCACCGACAACGAAAATATAAAACAAAGTCTGCGGGTGCTCAGGAAGCGCACGAAGCTATTCGTCCTACCTACTTTGAGCATCATACGATCAGCGGCGACCGGTCCGAACAGCGCCTGTACGACCTGATTTGGAAACGTGCTATCGCCTCTCAGATGGCGGAGGCGGAGTTTGAAAAGACTACTGCAAAAATAGATATCTCTACACGCCCTGAGAACTTCGTTGCGAACGGAGAAGTGATGAAATTCGATGGCTTCCTGAAAGTCTATTTCGAATCTCATGACGAGGATGAGCATGAAATAGATCTGGACGAGGACAACGAGAACGCAATTCTACCTCCGCTGGCTAAAGGCCAGGTTCTGCATCTCAGGGAGATGAAAGCCACTGAAAGATACAGCCGTCCTCCGGCTCGGTATACCGAGGCTAGTCTGGTGAAAAAGCTGGAAGAATTAGGCATCGGCCGGCCATCTACTTATGCACCAACTATATCCACGATTCAAAACAGAGGCTATGTCGTAAAAGAAGAGCGGGAAGGCAGACAACGTGACTTCCGTGTACTTACGCTGAAAAACGGAAGGGTAAGTTCCGATATAAAGACGGAAAACACCGGTGCTGAGAAGAATAAACTTTTTCCAACCGATATCGGCGCGGTAGTTAATGACTTTTTGGTCGAACATTTTAAGGGTATCGTCGACTTTAACTTTACAGCCAGAGTAGAAAAAGAATTTGATGAGATTGCCCAGGGCTTAAAAGACTGGACAGAAATGCTACGCTCCTTTTACAAGCCTTTTCATGCTGAAGTAGAAACTACGCTTCAGAATGCAGAAAGAGCCAGTGGGGAACGTGAGCTGGGAAACGATCCGGAGACCGGCAAGAAAATATCCGTCCGTATCGGACGCTTCGGGCCATTTGTACAAATTGGCGAGATGGCTGAAGGCGACGATGCTGAAAAACCACGCTATGCCAGCCTCCGCGCAGGTCAGATGATTGAAACCATCACCCTGGAAGAAGCACTCGACCTTTTCAAACTCCCTTTCCAACTGGATCAATACCAGGATAAGGATGTAAGTGTAGGGATAGGCAGGTTTGGACCCTATATCAAATGGGGTGAAAGTTTTATTTCACTACCTAAAGCCGAAGATCCGCTATCTGTAAATATGGAGCGCGCGATAGAGTTAATTAATGAAAAGAATAAAGCCGATGCCCCTATCGCGCACTATCAAAATTTACCGGTTACCAAAGGCAAGGGTCGCTTCGGGCCGTTTATAAAATGGAATGATCTGTTTATCAACGTTCCTACGAGATATAATTTTGAGAATCTAAGTCAGTCGGAGATTGACGAACTCATCAGTAAGAAAGTGGAAAAAGAGGCCAACCGTTTTATCAATAAATGGGAAAGCGAAAAAATCGCTATTGAAAACGGCAGATGGGGTCCTTTTATTCGTCTGGATAAACAAATGTTAAAATTAGGCAAGAACCCTGACACCAATGAAAAGTTTAGTACGGAGGAGCTTAAACAGCTCTCGCTGGAAACGGTAAAGAAGATGATTACCGAGCAGATTCCTGATGCATTCGTCCCGAAGAAAAAAAACACCAGGAAGGCGCCAGCAAAGAAAGCTCCCTCTAAGAAAAAAGCAGTTGCTAAAAATCCCAGATAGAATTAAAATCCTAGCCATCTTATTTTTTTACCAGAATGAGGAAAGATTTACCCAATAATATTGTGGAAAATATTTCCATTGCTATTGTAATGGAAAGTGCGACGCCTGAATTGCGTACCTGGAATGTGTATCTCATAAATCTTAAAAATGAGGCGATAGGAACCGTGCTAATCAGCTCAAAAGGGTATGGCGACAAGGATGGCGAAGGCGTAAAAACATCTATTCTGCGACATTCGCTGGGTGATATCGCTGCTCGTGACTTTGCCTTCATCGAGATCATTGACGAACAGGTATTCGGTTTGACCAATGAATACTGGCTCAGTTATTACATCAATGGGGTTATCTATGATAAGAAATTCATTTTCGTTCCTGAAAGTATCGTAGAATCAAATCTTATCCGCGTTCCGCTTATTAATAAGCCGGGCGTGATGATTGGATAATAATACCTGAACCCGACTTTCTCAGGATGGCACAATACTTGCGTTTCAGCAGGTATATATTTTATACTGTGGAGGATCTGTTAAGAGTTTCGAACACTGCCTACCCCGACGGAACATTCGTAGAATATTTATTGGGAATGGAAAAGCCGGTAGTCATCTACTCGGGGTATAAGGTTAGCAAAAACATGTGGCTTAAAAAAGCAGGCAAAAATCTGATGAGAATCAGACAACGCGGCTCAAGGCTGATCGGTACCTCACAAACTTAATCAATCTTCCTAAAGAAGATTTATTTCATGAATGGTACCGGTTCTGGTATCGTTGCTACCTTCATAAAAAATAAACACTACAATTACTTCCTTATCTTTAGAAGAAAATATTCAAAATGTCAAAAAAGAAGCAAAATAATTTCAATATAGTACTTACTAAACTCATCACCGATGTCTTTGAGAAATCGGATAATAAGCCGTTAAATTATAAACAGGTCGCCGCCAGGTTAAATCTTCACGATGAAGAATCAAGAGAGCTAATTCTGCAAATCTTAAAAGATGAGACGCGAAAAGGAGTGCTCAGCGAACCCGCAAAGGGAAAATTTATTCTTAAAGAGCTAAAAACTTACGTTACCGGCAAGGTCGATATGACCTCTGATGGCTCGGCTTATATCGTAACTGACGATGAATTTGAAGAAGACATATACATCGCTCCCCGTAAATTGCGCACGGCGCTTCACGGAGATATCGTAAAAGCCTACGTTTATGCCAGAAATAGAGGTCGCAAGAAAGATGGCGAGGTGGTGGAGATCATCAGTCGGGCCAAGATGGAATTTACTGGTATCGTCCGGCTTTCAGATCGATTTGCTTTTTTCGTTCCCGACGACCGGAAAATGCTCCATGACATCTTTATTCCGCTTGACGGATTAAATGGTGCTAAGGATAACGAAAAGGCTGTTGCCCGTATTGTAGAATGGCCGGAGGAAGCAAAAAACCCGATCGGTGAGGTCACCCATGTGCTTGGTAAACAAGGGGATAACAACGCCGAGATGAATGCTATTCTGGCAGACTACGGATTTCCCCTGGAGTTCCCGGCAGCAGTGATGGAGGAAGCTGCAGACATTCCTGAAGAATTTACTGCCGAAGAGGTTTCCGGAAGGCGCGATTTCAGAAATATTCTAACATTTACTATAGACCCGGCGGATGCCAAGGATTTCGACGACGCCATCTCATTCAGGAAGCTACAGAATGGCCATTCCGAGGTAGGGGTACATATCGCTGATGTATCCCATTATGTATTACCCGGTAGCGCCCTTGACAAGGAAGCCTACGAGAGGGGAACTTCAGTTTATCTGGTTGACAGGGTCATCCCGATGCTTCCGGAGCGCCTATCCAACGATCTGTGCTCCCTGCAGCCCAATAAAGACAAGCTGTGTTTTTCGGCAGTTTTCGAGCTGGATGATGAAGCCAATGTCAAAGGGCAATGGTTTGGAAAAACCATCATCCATTCCGATACTCGTTTCAGTTATGAAGATGCACAAAGCGTGATAGAAAATAAGGAGGGTGACCACAGCGAAGCGATACTTAAATTAAACGAGCTGGCTCATAAGCTGAGAGAACTGAAGTTCAAGCATGGTGCAATCAGTTTTGAAAGCACAGAGGTAAAATTTAATCTTGACGAAAATGGCAAACCCCTTGGAGTTTATATTAAAGAGCGAAAGGATGCTCATAAACTGATCGAAGACTTCATGCTACTCGCCAATAAAAAGGTGGCCGAATTCGTGGCAAAAAAGGGCAAGGGCAAACAGAAACTAACTTTCGTGTACCGTGCCCATGATTCACCCAAAGAAGATGCGCTTCTCAGTTTTTCTCAATTCGCGCTTAAATTTGGCTATAAGGTAGATACTAGTTCCGGACGCGAAACCGCACGGTCACTCAACGCACTGCTGGAGGATGTGGAGGGTAAAAAAGAGCAAAATGTGCTCACCCAACTGGCCATTCGATCCATGGCAAAGGCTATTTACACCACCAAAAAACACAGTCATTACGGCCTCGCATTCGACTTCTATACCCATTTCACCTCCCCTATTCGCCGCTACCCGGATATTATGGTACACCGGTTACTTGAACGCTACCTTACCGGAGGGAAATCTGTAAATGAAGATGATTATGAAAAGTTGTCTGTCCATTCATCCCAGATGGAGAAGAAGGCTGCTGATGCCGAGCGTGCATCCGTTAAATACAAACAAGCCGAGTTCCTCGAAGAGAATGTAGGAGAAGAGTTTGACGGTATAATTTCAGGCCTCACCGAATGGGGAATGTACGTAGAACTCATTGCCAATAAATGCGAAGGCATGGTGCGTTTAAGAGATATGAATGATGATTTTTATGTTCTCGACGAAAAGAACTATTGTATCATCGGGCAAAGAAGAAAGAAAAAGTTCCAGCTCGGAGATGAGGTCAGAATCCGCGTTAAAAAAGTAGATCTTGGTAAACGTCAAATAGACTTTTCATTGGTGCAGAAATAGCGTTTTAGTATCTTCGGGGCACCGTTAAATTCAGTCTGTCAGGACAAAATATTTTCCACGCTATGCATTCTATAAAACAACTCCGGGATATTATCGACACCAAGATAAGGAGAACACAGTACATCAATGATCCACCGGGATTATATGAGCCGATCACCTACCTGATGGGGCTCGGCGGTAAAAGAATGCGGCCAGTACTCGTCCTGCTCTCTACTGAACTATTCGGGGGCGATATAACCAAAGCAATGGATGCTGCGATCGGCATCGAGCTGTTTCATAATTTCACGCTTATTCACGATGATATTATGGATAAGGCGCCACTTCGGCGTGGCCAACCGACGGTTCATGAGAAATGGAATGAAAATACAGCAATATTGTCCGGCGATGTGATGTTCGTCGAAGCCTATAAAAGGATGATCAAGGTTGATGATGCGATATTGAGAGATGTTCTCGATGTATTCAGCGATACTGCATCGGGCGTATGTCAGGGTCAACAGTCGGATATAAATTTTGAAACGCGTGATCAGGTGACTGTAGACGAGTATCTGGAAATGATCAGACAGAAAACTGCAGTTTTACTTGCTGGAAGTATGCAGATCGGTGCGCTGATTGGCGGCGCTGACAAAGATCAGGCGGATTTACTATACGAGTTCGGTGAGAACCTGGGTTTGGCATTTCAACTTCAGGATGATATCCTGGATGTGTATGGTGATCCGGAAAAATTTGGAAAACAAGTCGGCGGAGATATCCTCGCTAATAAAAAGACTTACCTGCTCATTAAGGCAAAAACTCTCGCAACGGGAGAAATTGACCTTGAATTAAAGCAATGGATTGACGGGACACATAAACCAGCAGACAAAATAAAAGGAATTACCACCATCTACAATCGGCTGAATATCCGTGACTATGCAGAATCTGAAATGAAAAAATTTGCGCTAAAGGCATTAAGGGCTCTCGATGCCATTGCTGTCGATAATTCAGGGAAGATCCTGTTAAAAGGATTCGCAGAACAGCTCTTCAATCGCGAAACCTAAAAAAAAAGCCCTGCTATTTACGTAGCAGGGCTTCAAAAAAGTAGTTTCTTATGCTTGCTCAGCCGGAGGAGCGTCGGGCGCAGCTTCGGCTGCTTTCTTCTTAGCAGGTGCTTTCTTTGCCGCTGCAGCTTTTGCCGGTGCCGCCTTCTTCTCTGAAGCAGGTGCAGCATCAGCCTTTACCTTTGGTGCAGCAGCTTTCTTTGCTTTCACCGGTGCATCTTCAACCACTAAGCTCTCTTCTCTCGGAAGAACGGATACAAAAGACCTGTCATTCAATTTTTTTCTGAAGATTACCGTGCCATCAACCAGTGCAAAAAGAGTATGGTCTCTGCCTATACCTACATTCTTATCAGGATGATGTTGGGTACCGCGTTGACGTACGATAATATTTCCCGCAATTGCAGCCTGTCCACCGAATATTTTAATGCCTAGACGCTTGCTATGCGACTCACGACCGTTTCTGGAACTACCGGCTCCTTTTTTATGTGCCATTTTCTTCTATTTTTTAATTTCTAATTAAGTTGTCCTTTTTTGTACATCTAATACAGCATGTATAACGTTCAAAATTTTTACAACGTAATTCCTGTAACTTCTATTTTGGTAAACTGCTGACGATGGCCGTTTTTCTTTTTGTAGCCTTTACGACGTTTTTTCTTAAAAACGATTACCTTTTCACCTTGTAAATGAGACACGATCTTAGCAGACACCTTAGCTCCTTTTAATGCATCAGCACCAATAAGAAACTTACCACCATCTTCAGCTAATAACACATTGTCAAATTCAATACTAGCGCCTTCTTCTCCCTGTAAACGGTGTACAAAAAGAGACTGGTCTTTAGCAACCTTAAATTGCTGTCCGGCTATATTTACTATTGCGTACATTATTAAATTGTTTTTTTAAATGAGGTGCAAATATAGATAATAGTTTTTTAATTAACAAAGCTCAATTCAAACGGTGAAAGCCGAAAGCCGATCGGATAAGCTACCTGTCTCTGGTATCATTTATCATATTGCTAACCTCTGTAATCAGTGATTTTGCGGCATCATCCAGTTTAGGATTGACGCTATTCTTCGGTGAATAAATAACGTGCTTGCTCTTTTCCTTATAGTTGAATTCAAGATAATAGCGTGGCACCCGGACATTTGGATTAGGACTATCATCGGAAATCTCATCAGGGAAATTCCAAAAACCTAACTCTGCAGCCTTACGATGCAGATAAAGCAGGTCATCTTTCCGGAGTTTAACTTTAGTTTTAACCAATGAATCTCTGGTATTCACAAATTGATAATCTCCCGTTTTTGAATTATATCGGTTGATCAGACTATCGCCAAGCCCGTAGCTAAAATAAATGGATTCGAAATCCGAAAACCGATAAGGTGCATTTTTCACCATTATCGAATAATAATACCCACAATACAGGATAAAAGGTACCATAATGCAGATCCCTAAAAATATTTTCTTTCCTCTTTCGCTCATAATTTAAAATTTCAATGTTAGTCCTCATCTCCAAGTTCGTAGATATGGGTTTTATCCGGCAATCCGGGACCTAAGGGCGGATTAAATTCCCCTTCCCATTTCGCTATAACCACAGTGGCCAGACAGTTTCCAATAACGTTCACCGAGGTGCGCGCCATATCCATCAATTCATCAATTCCCAGGATAATAAAAATAGGCCATACGGGCATTCCGAATGATGAAGCAGTTCCGAGTAAGATGACGAGGGAAGCCCGTGGCACACCGGCAACACCCTTGCTGGTCAGCATTAAGGTAAACACTATCAATAACTGATGACCGAACGTCAGGTGCATACCCGCAGCCTGAGCTACGAAAACTGATGCCAGAGATAAATACAAAGTTGTGCCATCCAGATTAAAGCTATAGCCGGTGGGCATCACAAAAGCTACGATCTTACGCGGCACGCCCAATCTTTCCATAGCCTCCATCGCCCGCGGCAGCGCCGCTTCCGAACTGGTAGTTGCAAAAGCGATCGACACGGGCTCAGCAACAGCCTGCAGGAACTTTTTTATCGGCACGCCAATCATCAGGCCGATGGGTAGCAGCACACCGAGCATAAATACTAAGAGCGCCATATAAAGGGTAAGAAGCAGTTGAAACAAGTTTACCAATATCCCCAGGCCCATGTGACCAACGGTATAGGCTATGGCGGCTCCTACACCAATGGGCGCAAAATACATGATAATATTAGTGAACTTAAACATCACTTCCGAAAGACTTTCTGTTGCCCTAAGCATAGGTTGACGTTTGTCTTCTCTGACCAGGGCCAAAGCAATCCCAAACAGAATGCTGAATATGACAATCTGCAAAATAGCTCCTTCGGAGATAGATTTAGCAATATTTTCGGGAAAGATGTGTAGTATCACCTCGTTAAACGTTTGAGGAGGCACTTCAGGCAGTGTTTCATGAACTTCTTTCGGCACTTCAATGCCCATTCCAGCCTTGCTTATGTTAATCGCTGCCAGACCAATGAATAAGGCAATAGTCGTTACTCCTTCGAAATACAAGATCGATTTCCATCCCATCCTACCCACCTGCTTAAGATCAGAATGTCCGGCAATACCATACACCAGGGTGGCGAACAATAGCGGTGCAATAATAGTTTTAATTAGTTTAAGGAAAACTTTACTAAGTATTTGGAGTTCGATACCCACTGCCGGGAAGTCATGCCCGATTTCTGCCCCTACCACCATAGATATCAAGATCCAAGTGGTCAGGGACTTTTTCTTCAGGGCAAACAACAGCAGTCCGGCAATAGCCAGCCATCTTGAAAAAAAGAGCGCTGTTGCATTAACAGGAATTATGTTATAATGATCTGCAAAGGCCAACACAGCGGCAAGAGATATGAGAACAAACGCAGCTAATCCGATATTTTTAAATTTCATATATCTCTTTCGGCATAAGAGGCAAAAGTAAGTAAATAATTAGATTTACGGCAAAACAGTAATTCCATGAAACCAGAGAAGCTAAGTGATATAAAGAAGGAACTGACGTATAGATCCGCTGAGGAACTTGTCAATATATGCCTTAGAATGGCAAAATACAAAAAGGAAAACAAGGAGTTGCTGGCCTATTTACTTTATGATGCAGATAACCCGATCGGCTATGCAGACCAAGTAAAGGCATTGCTTGAAGCAGATTTTAGGAGTATGCAACAGCATTACTATTATAGCACAAAAAATCTAAGAAAAATAATTCGTTTGCTGAACAAATACGCCAGGTATACAGGCTCAAAACAGGCAGAAGCCGAACTTTTATTGTGGTTCTGCAATAACTATCTGGAATACGTTGATCTTTATACTAAACATAAGCCCCTGCGTTCCCTGCTAACCCGTCAGATGGAAAAAATCAAAAAACTGCTACCCGGGATGGAGGAAGATCTGCAATTTGATTATGAACACGAGTTCTCGACCTTCGTTCTGAGAGCAGAAAAGCAAGTGCCCTGGCTCGAAAAGGGCTCTATTTGTAACAAATAACTATGATTTTCATCTAACGAAAAATATTGAGCTTGAACAAAGAAGCACTCTTTAAGGAAATTTTTCAGAATAATTCAAGAAAGATCTACCATCTGTGCTATGGGTATACCGGCGATGAAGATACTGCGAATGATCTGATGCAGGAGACTTTCATGAAGGTATGGCAAAACCTGGATAAGTTTCGTAACCAGGCTCTTATCTCTACCTGGATTTATCGCATCGCCGTAAACACCTGTTTATCCTATCTACGGGTAGAAAAACGTCAGCCGCGGGATGAGCTGACAGAAAATATCATTAAGACGAAAGCTGAAGAAATTTCTGACAAGAACGACCAGGTGGCTTCACTCTATAAATGCATTGCCCGGCTCGAAGAAAATGAGAGAATTATTATCACCATGGTGTTAGACGAAGTGCCTTACGCAGAAATAGCCGCGATATCGGGGATTTCAGAAGGTAACTTAAGAGTTAAGATCCACAGGATAAAGCAAAAACTGACTGAATTATTTAACAGACATGAAAGATTTTGACGCACTGAAGACTATCTGGCACAACCAGGTCGCGCTGCCTAAAGTCAGTCACCGGGATGTTTTGAAAAAGGTGACTCGACTGAAAAACGGGCTTGCGCAAAGATTGCTGCTGGAAATGACTGGTATGGTCTTGGCTACTGCCGTGCTGCTTTGGGTATGGAGTGGAAGTCCTTTTACCCTATGGACAACCCATCTGGCCATGCTTGTTTTCCTGGCATGCTGCATTTACTATATCATCGCCATCATCAAAAACTATCAGCATATTACTTATGATCAACTTCTGGACAAGCCGGAAGAATACATCCAATATCTTAAAAAATATAAACAAGATCGATTTATATTCAACACCAGGAGTTATCGAATCTACTCCTTATTTTTCACCGTTGGATTCATTTTATGTTTCATCGAAATTGCTGTTCTTGCTCCACTCTGGATTACAATCACCGGGGCTGTATTTACCACATTGTGGATCGCCCTCTGTTATTTTGTATTAATGCGTATCTATATCCGCAGGGAGGAAGCGAAACTCGAAGATCTGATCCGGAATCTGGAAAGACTGCAGAAACAATTTGAAGAAACTGAAGCTATGTTATAGCTTATAACTCCTTCGCCTGCAGGCTGTTATTACGCAGCATATACTCAAGCGTCCGCCTCGCATTGTTAGCTTTTCCCAGGGTATCTTCAGTACCCAGGAAAGGAAATTCACGAAAAAGTTTTCCTTCTTTCACATATACTGAATCATTCCCCCTATACCCCCTTTTAAGTGCACTGCTAAGCTGGGGAAAGGGTATTTTCTGACTTGAGCCACTGCTGCTAAACTCATAGATATATAGATTCATATCAGAATCCTCACTCTTTCCCTTGGCTTGAATATATAACTCAGGATTGCCGTCGGAGTCAAGATCCATAACCCAGACATCCGTAATCTGCCCATTGAGTTCGCCGGATACCGACCGGTAGTCGAGATGCGTTGAATCCGACCTCAGTATAAGATAGCCTCCTATTGAGTCTGATCCCCGACCCCAGCTTACGACGTCGAGCGTTAAGCCAGGCTTAACCTCTATCCCTTTATGGAACCTAAAAGGACTCATTACTTCTTTTAATTTAGATACTTCGACCGGAGCGACGGGTTCTTCCACAGGATTACAGGAGATAAAAAATATCATCCCTAAACAAATCCATATGAGTTTTCCTATTTCGTACATTGCGTAAATTATCCAGGCACGTCGGTATCTGATTTATCAGATTTCAGGCCACGCTTATTGGATGCTCCTTCTCGGCAAGATAGCGCTCTGCCTCCAGCGCTGCCATACAGCCAGTACCGGCAGCGGTAACCGCCTGTCGCCACAGCTTATCCTGAGCATCACCGCAGGCAAACACCCCCTCTATATTAGTACGGGTACTACCCGGCTTCGTTCTAAGATAGCCCGTTTCATCCATATCAAGCCAGCCTTTAAATATATCTGTATTTGGCGTATGCCCTATGGCCACAAAAAAGCCGGTGACATCCAACACCTTCTCTTCGCCAGACTTATTATTGCGTACTCTTACGCCCGATACATTTTTTCCGTCACCCAGGATCTCTTCGGTTTCAGTATTAAAGTGAATAGCAATGTTAGTGATGCTCTTTACCCGATGCTGCATGGCCTTAGATGCCCTGAAATCATCTTTACGCACCAGCATGTGTACAGACCGGCATAGTTTGGATAGATAGCTCGCCTCTTCAGCAGCAGTATCTCCTGCGCCGACAATGGCCACATCCTGACCTTTAAAAAAGAAACCATCACAAACGGCACATGCCGATACTCCAAATCCATTATATTTCTGTTCGCTATCCAGTCCCAGCCATTTTGCAGATGCACCGGTTGCGATAATTACTGTATCAGCGGTAATGGTTTTAATATCATCAATGATAACCTGATGTGGAGCCGATGAAAAATCTACTTTAGTCACATAACCGAATCTGATCTGAGTACCAAAACGTTCTGCCTGTTTCCTGAAGTCTTCCATCATCTCAGGACCCTGAACTCCATCCGGGTAACCAGGGAAATTTTCTACATCAGTAGTTTGGGTTAACTGACCGCCCGGAACCATCCCGGTATACATTACCGGCTGAAGATCTGCCCTTGCGGCATATATGGCTGCGGTATATCCTGCAGGACCCGATCCGATGATCAGGCATCTTATATGTTCTGTTTCTTGCGACATCATACTTGTTCTTGTTTAAGCTTCAAATTTAAAAAATTCAAGTCGCCAAAGAAATTATTTGGCTGTTTACGAATTGATTTTCATTGAGCTCCATAAATTGATGGAAAGTATTCAGAAAAAACACAATCGGTTCTTCGGGCTAGCCAATATTACCAGGCCCGTCCAATAACGTACCGGTCAGCTTGCTATCTTCAAAAACTCAATAGCTACGCCAGCCAGCACCTGGCAATCAATTTATGCTCTATTGGCTTTAAGCAAGCGGATAAAGTTTTTTCCCAGGATATTATTGATATCCTTGACAGAATACCCTCTTTTAAGCAGCGCCTCTGTAATAACCGGGTAGTCTGAGACATCATTCAGATGCTGGGGATATGATTCTGCGCCATCAAAGTCGGCACCTAAGCCTACATGCTCTGAACCTACCAGCGTAACCATATGATCAATATGATCAATTAAAAGATCCAGCGGAGCCCTCATCTCGTATATTTCCTGTTGATACTTGTTATCTATTTCCTGCATCGCTTTCCCTCTGCTTTTATATTTCGCAGTCAAGTCAGTGAGTTCTTGCTGATGATCTTTCTTGAACTTGTCTTGCTTTTTTGAATAGGTACTGTCCAGAAAGCCGCTGTAGAAGTTAACAAACACCACTCCGCCGGTCTTGGCTATGGCTTTAATCTGTTCATCCTTAAGGTTCCGCTGATGTGGATTGAAGACGTATGCTGAACTGTGAGACGCCATCACGGGCTTATTTGAAATAGAGATCGCGTCATAAAATGTCTGTTCACCTACATGTGAAAGGTCGACAATAACGCCCAGTTCATTCATTTTTCTAACCACCTGCTGACCAAAGTCCGTCAGACCGACATGATCGAGGCTATCTTTACGGAAAGTTTCGTCATAAGCCGAACTTGCCCAGGGAGTGCTGTTATTCCAGGTGAGGGTCATATAAGTCATTCCTCGTTTTGCTAAAGCTTCCAGCTTGTCTAAGCTATTCTCAATCATGTGTCCTCCCTCAACACCAATCAGACCTGCCATCTTATGAGCCTTTACTGTCGCCAGGAGTTCAGCGGACGTACGTACTAGCGCAATCCTATCGGGATAACGCCTACTGATAGCCTCCAGGGAATCGATCTGCCTGTTCGCCATCGCAAATCCTCCGGAGGCATCACACCATACCGAAAACACCTGCACGTCTAAGCCGCCCTCCCGGGCTCGAACCAGATCAAAATTTCCTCCGGCTTGCCTCTTTCCAATGTCAATTCCAGACTTAATTTGATCCGACAGGATATCACCATGAGTGTCGACAACAATCGCTTGCTCGTGTATTTTCCGGCTGGATTGTCCGAATGTCTGAGCTCCGGACAACAGCATTACGCAGAATAGTATTTTTTTCATTTACTGACCAAAATATAATAGAATAGGGTAACTATCATGTCTGAAGAATACCAGAATTGAATTGCTTCTGTACGGGCGACTGGTTCGCGGCTTCTATCCCCATGGAAATCACCGTTCTGGTTTCAAGAGGGTCTATTATCCCATCAACCCATAGTCGTGATGCAGCGTAATATGGAGTAGTTTGTTTTTCGTACTTCTCCGTTATTTCATTGAGCAATTTATCTTTATTTTCCGAGCTGATCTCCTCTCCCTTCGAACTAAGGG
>CAZFQV010000020.1:0-15049 GCA_964521175.1 uncultured Sphingobacterium sp. | reverse complement strand
GTGTTTTTTTTTTTTTTTACCAAAGGTTTTTCTCCTTTGAATTCTGAATTATGGCTATCGCTTCTCGTTTTGATGCTCCTTATCCTGTTATGGATCGTGGGTTCGGGGCCGTATTCGGTAGATCATTGGATGAAGGAACATCGCAGCAAATAGCCGTCCCCTTTGCGTAAAAGAAATCAGTTGCTTATACTTGAACTGTTATAAAGCATCAAAATACGTAACATGATGACTACTTACTATGTTTTTGATTTACCTCATTTTCTTCTTCCTGATCCTACGCTTTACCGTTACGCTTTTTAACTTTATTTCCAATCCGAAGCTAACGCGGTCAGCCAAAGAATATCAAGATTTTGTTTCAATACTCATTCCTGCACGTGATGAACAGCAAAATATCCTGAACTTGATTACTTCGATCAAAGAACAGGATTATAGAAATTATGAGGTGATCATACTCGATGATCATTCCTCTGATGATACCCTAAGGCTGTGCAGAGAGTTTTGCAGCTTTGATGACCGATTTCGGGTTCTCCGAGGCAGAGATCTTCCCAAAGATTGGTTGGGCAAGAATTTCGCCTGCTATCAGTTGGCTGAAGCAGCGCGTGGCAAATACCTGATATTTCTTGATGCCGATGACGTGATCGGTGACGGACTGATCAATTGCTGTATTCATAGAATGAAAACTAATAGGCTTGATCTCCTCAGTTTATTTGCTGATCAGATTATGATTTCCTGGGGTGAAAAAATGATCGTTCCTCTCATGCATTATGTGCTTCTGAATTTAGTGCCGCTTCGGCTGGTGAGACTCTCGAAAAATCCTGCATTTGCCTCAGCAAGCGGTCAGTTTATGATGTTTGAGAAGACAGGTTATGCGGAAAACCAGTGGCACGAGCAGGTAAAAGGGAAAGTTGTTGAATATGCAGAGATCATGAATTTGCTTAAGGGGTATGGATATAGGGGGGAAACGCTGCTGGCGAATGGGTTCATTCATTGTAGAATGTATAAGAGTTTTATTGAAGCATTTAATGGTTTTACCAAAAATCTGTTTCCTGGTTTCAATAATAGCATCGTCGGCTTGTTTCTCTATCTCTTATTGGTCATTCTCAGCCCCCTCGCAGTCAGCTGGATACTCACTCCGGAACTACTGCTGTTCGGAGGAGGACTTATTCTGTTAAGTAGAATAATGATATCACTCATGTCAGGGCAGAATCCCTGGTATAATTTATTGCTACATCCCTTTCAGCTGCTCTTCATGGTACTGATCTCAGTAGTGTCTGTCAATAAATATTTGATCAGAGCAGTGGTATGGAAAGGCAGGACTATCGGCCGCTGAGGCAGGCTCCGTTGTGATACAACTTTCTCAGGATCTTTAATATTGTCACATCCTAAAACATTTTCGTAAATTTGTATTATATGACAGGCAATGGGAGGTCTAATGGGATATAACCTAAAAGTAGCAATAGATCACGATTCAGGATTTTGTTTTGGAGTAGTTTACGCTATAGACATGGCAGAGGATATCCTGGAACGGGAGGGGTATCTCTACTGTCTTGGGGATATTGTCCATAATGATGAAGAAGTTGCCCGATTAAAAGAGAAAGGGCTTCGTATTATCAATAATGAGCAGCTCGCTAATTTAAAAAACGAAAAAGTACTTATCCGTGCCCATGGAGAAGCTCCCGAAACTTACCGGATAGCACTTGCCAATAATATTACCTTGGTTGATGCTTCCTGCCCGGTAGTTTTGAAACTTCAGAATCGGATTAAGAATACACATGACAATAAGGAGAAAGTGTTAATCTTCGGTAAGCACGGGCATGCTGAAGTAATCGGCCTTCAGGGACAGACCAATAATGAAGCCATCGTGTTCCAGGATATAGCGGAACTCGAAGATGTAGATCTCCCCGAGAAGCTAACGCTCTATAGTCAAACTACTAAAAGTACCGATAAGTTTTACAGTATTCGGGAGGAGTTGGAAAGAAGAGGACATCAGGTGAAGGCAAATGATACGATTTGCAGACAGGTATCAAGTCGGGATGAGGATCTCAGGAAATTTGTCAGGAATTTTGACCGAATTGTATTCGTGGCGGGCAAAAAATCTTCGAATGGGAAGGTGCTTTATGAAGTTTGCCGTCAGTATAATCCCGACACCTATTTTATCTCAAACGAAAGCGAACTGACGAAAGAGATGTTCCAGCCCGGTGAGAGTGTGGGCATTTGTGGTGCTACTTCAACCCCCATGTGGCTTATGGACCAAGTTAAGAGGACTCTCGAAGCCTTCTGATATAACTCCAAACCTAGATTCCTTTGTTTAGATGAAGTCAAATAGACAAACAGATTTTTTTCTGCGGGTACATGAACTTATCTTCGCATCTCTTAAATGATTGGCGGCCCGATAGGATATTCTGTTGGTATATAGAACGATAATAATTAGCGGATGAAAAAAAAAGGTATTTTACTGATTAATTTAGGTACTCCTGATAGCCCATCGACGGCCGACGTTAGAAAATATCTTGATGAATTCCTGATGGATGAACGAGTTATCGATATCAGTCAGTTGAAACGTACCTTGCTTGTCAAAGGTATTATCGTTCCTTTTCGGGCACCACAATCCGCAAAACTGTATAAGGCAATATGGTCTGATACTACCGGATCACCCTTACTCTATTACAGTCTGCGTCAACAGGAAATGCTGCAGGAACGTCTGGGGGATGATTATATAGTGGAGTTGGCGATGCGATATCAGAACCCCTCCATTGAGTCTGTTCTCAATAAGTTAAGGGATGCAGGAGTAGATAGTATTAAAGTTCTGCCCCTTTTTCCTCATTATGCTTCTGCTACGTCAGGATCTGTGATCCAGAAGGTGATGGAGATCGTCAGTACCTGGCTTACCATTCCTGGCATCTCATTTGTCAATTCTTTTCACGACAATGAGACTATGATTAAGGTTTTTGTTGAAAACAGCCTGAAGTATCACCCCGAGACATTTGATCATGTGCTGTTCAGTTTTCACGGTCTGCCGGAGCGCCAGCTTATCAAGTCAGATTATACCGGACGTCATTGCTTAAAGTCTGCAGATTGCTGTAGTCATCTTACGGAAAGCAATAAGTTATGTTATTCGGCGCAATGCCATGACACCGCCCGAATTATCGCAGAGAGGCTATCGCTGCCTAAAGAAAAGTATACAATTTGTTTTCAGTCACGATTAGGAAAGGAACCTTGGGTACAACCCTATACCAGTGCGGTGATCGCCGATTTAGCAAAGAAAGGCTATAAACGATTACTGGTATTTTGCCCTGCATTTGTAGCAGATTGCCTCGAAACTATTTATGAAATTTCAGAAGAATATGGCGAAGAGTTCCGAGCGGCGGGTGGAGAGCACATCCAGTTGGTAGAAAGCCTCAATGATCATCCTCTATGGATTGAGGGATTGGAAGAACTGGTTACAGATTGATTCAAATAGCCATTTTCTGCAAGGTAATCGATAATTTTTTCGCTTGCGCCGGCATGGTCTGAGATGTAAGCCGCAGCCACCCGGCCGGCTTTAATGCGTACTGGCTCTTGATCCAATTGTTTCATTATTTCTTCCATCTCTTCTTTGGTGCGAATAGAGAAGGCTCCTTGTGTATTTATCAGATCCCGGGCTTCCTGGAATTTTTCATAACGGGGGCCGAAGATGATAGGCAGGCCGAAAACTGCCGGCTCCTGTATATTGTGGATGCCCAGTCCGAATCCACCTCCGATAAAGGCGATATCCCCATACTGATATAGGCTCGATAGCATACCGATGTTGTCTATTATCAGGGTCTGATAAGCTTCTGGATCTCGGGTCACTTCCGAGTATTTTAGCGAATTAGGGAATAGTTTCTTTACCTGATGGATTCGTCGCTCGTTTATGCTATGGGGTGCAATAATAAACTTCCAGTCAGGAAATTTATGGATTAGCGATGCGATCAGTTCTTCGTCCGGCAGCCAGGTGCTACCGCCGACGAAAACTTTTGTCCCCGCACAAAAGTCCTTGATTTTATCCAACGATAAAACTGATTTGGAATTTTTTAATACCCGATCGAAACGAGTGTCTCCGGTTACACTTACTGCTGAGATTTTTAAGTTATTAAGTAGCACTCTGCTGTGTTGGTTCTGCACGAAAAAATGTGTAACCATCCTGAGCATTTTCCTGTGTAAGCTACCGTACCATTTAAAAAATGGTTGTTGTTCGCGAAATATAGCTGATATTATGAAAAGTGGGACACCGTCTTTATTGAGCTCATTAAAATAGTGATACCAGTACTCGTATTTAGTGAAAACAGCTAGCGAAGGATTGACTATCTCTATGAACCGCTGTGCATTTTTTTTTGTGTCCAGAGGTAAATAGAAGATATGATCAGCCAAGCGGTAGTCTTTCTGTATATCGTAGCCGGAGGGTGAAAAGAACGTGATAATCACAGAAATACCTGAATATTTTTTCTTCAAGCTTTCAAGCACAGGCCTGCCCTGCTCGAATTCCCCTAGCGACGCGAAATGAAACCATATAGGTCTGCTTTGTTTATCAACGCGATTTTCAATGAGTCCGAAGATGTTTTCCCGTCCCTTAATCCATGAAGATGCCTTTTTGTTTTTCCAGGCAGCGATACGAATAAGGAGATAATACAGACGAATACCGATGTTGTATATTAGAATCATTTTCGATTTAATTCTTATCTTCGTCGAAGATAAAGTTTAATATTAATTCTTAGGTTCATTTTAAATGAAGATAGCTGTAGTTGGCACCGGATACGTAGGATTGGTCACCGGAACCTGTCTCGCTGAAACCGGTAATTCGGTCATCTGCGTGGATATTAATGAAGAAAAGGTCAAGATGATGCAGGCATATAAATTGCCGATTTATGAACCTGGTCTCGAGTTACTTTTTAATAGGAATATTGAACAGGGGAGGTTGAAATTTACGACTAAGCTCGCTGAAGCTGTAGAAGACGCGGAGATTATTTTTTTGGCACTGCCAACTCCTCCTGATGGAGATGGTGCCGCAGATCTCAGCTATGTACTGGGTGCCGCGAAAGATATTTCGAAAATTATTAAAGAATATAAAGTTATAGTTACTAAATCGACAGTGCCCGTAGGGACAGCCGATAAGGTGATTAGCGTTTTTAGAGAACATACTGATATTTTAGTTGATGTAGTCTCCAACCCGGAATTTCTTCGCGAGGGGGCGGCCGTAGACGATTTTATGAAGCCGGACCGGGTTGTTATAGGTACTGAAAGTGCGCGTGCACAAAAAATCATGGCCGAGCTATACGGCCCTTATGTGCGTCAGGGTAATCCCATAGTTTTCATGGATACCCGCTCTTCTGAACTTACAAAATATGCTGCAAACTCTTTTCTTGCAACCAAAATTACTTTCATGAACGAGATTGCCAATCTCTGTGAACTTATGGGAGCAGATGTAGACGCTGTACGCCGTGGTATTGGTTCTGATGCACGGATCGGGAAGCGATTTCTTTTTCCTGGCGTAGGCTATGGCGGAAGTTGTTTCCCAAAAGATGTGCAGGCTCTGGCAAGATCAGCTGAAGAGAATAAGTATGACTTTAGGATTCTCAAGGCAGTAATGTCGGTTAACGACAGCCAAAGGGTCTTGCTGGTTGACAAGGTGAAGCAGTATTTTAACGGCGACCTCAAAGGGAAGAAAATCGCACTTTGGGGTCTGGCATTTAAGCCGGAAACAGACGATATACGTGAGGCACCTGCGCTTTATATCATTGAAGAGCTGTTAAAGGATGGTGTAGAAATACATGCTTTCGATCCGGAAGCTATGGAAAATGTGCGTAAGGCCATGGGCGATAAAGTTCATCTGGGAGAGAATCAGTATGAGGTGTTGAAAGATGCAGACGCATTAATTATTGTGACGGAATGGTCGGTGTTTCGAACTCCTGATTTTGATAGAATAGCTTCTTTAATGAAGTATAAGACGGTATTTGATGGCAGAAACCTATACGATCTGGAAAAAATGGCTGATGGTGGATTTTATTATAACAGTATCGGGAGAAAAATTGTAAATGGATGAAGCCCGCTAAACGTATACTGATCACTGGAGCCGCCGGCTTCCTCGGATCTCACCTTTGCGATCGCTTTGTAGCCGAAGGCTACCATGTAATTGCCATGGATAACCTCATTACCGGAGACCTTCGAAATATAGAGCATTTGTTCCCCTTGGAAAACTTTGAATTCCATAATCACGATGTATCTAAGTTTGTGTACGTGTCGGGTGAGCTGGATTACATCCTTCATTTCGCTTCACCAGCGAGCCCGATTGATTATCTGAAAATTCCGATCCAAACGCTTAAAGTGGGCTCCCTGGGCATTCATAATCTGTTGGGTTTGGCCAGGAATAAGAAATCCCGACTTTTA
Source organism: uncultured Sphingobacterium sp. (assembly GCA_964521175.1). Classification (GTDB taxonomy): domain Bacteria; phylum Bacteroidota; class Bacteroidia; order Sphingobacteriales; family Sphingobacteriaceae; genus Daejeonella. The sequence continues at coordinate 8,647 of CAZFQV010000020.1, read as the reverse complement.
ATCGCATCAACTTCAGAGGTATATGGTGATCCTACGGTGAATCCCCAGCCTGAAGAGTATTGGGGTAATGTTAACCCGGTTGGTCCCAGGGGTGTTTATGATGAAGCCAAGCGCTTCCAGGAGGCTATGACCATGGCTTACCATACTTTTCACGGACTTGAGACTCGTATTGTACGAATATTTAATACTTATGGCCCACGCATGCGACTGAATGATGGTCGCGTACTTCCAGCTTTTATTGGCCAGGCGCTGCGAGGGGAAGATCTGACGGTTTTTGGCGACGGATCACAAACTCGCTCTTTCTGTTATGTAGATGACCTGGTGGAAGGAATTTTCAGGCTTCTTTTTTCAGATTATGCACAGCCTATAAATATAGGAAATCCTGATGAGATCACGATCAGGGAATTTGGTGAAGAGATCATCAAGCTCACCGGCACCAAGCAGAAGATGGTATTCAAAGACCTGCCAACAGATGACCCTAAGCAGAGGCGACCGGACATTACCAAGGCTCGAAAAATTCTCGGTTGGGAACCAAAGATTGGCAGGGCAGAAGGCTTGAAAATAACGTATGAATATTTTAAGGCGCTGCCGGCTCATGAAATAGAGCATAAAGATTTTACTTACTATAATCAGAGATAATGACGGGAAAGAAAATTCTCGTGACCGGAGGCACTGGATTTATTGGTTCTCATACCGTTGTTGAGCTTATTCATTCGGGCTATCAGCCGCTAATCATCGATGATTTTTCTAATTCGATTCCAGCGATAATTGATCAGATCGAAAAGGTAACGGGGATACGTCCTGATTTTTATCAACTTGATCTTTGTAATGAAGAAGCGCTGACCAAATTCTGTAAGGCAAATACTGACATTGAGGGCATCATTCATTTCGCAGCATTTAAGAGTGTTGGCGAGTCAGTGGAAGAACCTTTAAAATATTATCGTAATAATATTTATTCACTTTGCAATCTGCTTCAAAATTTTTCGGGGAGAACGATTGATTTTGTGTTTTCCTCAAGCTGCACCGTGTATGGTGAGCCCGATGCCTTGCCTGTTGATGAACATTCCGAGGTTAAACAGGCTGAATCGCCCTACGGCAATACCAAGCAGATCGCAGAAGAGATACTCCGCGATTATTCCCGTGTGCAAAATGATCAAAATATTATTAGTCTGCGATATTTTAATCCTGTCGGCGCTCATTCCTCGGGTCTTTTGGGAGAACTTCCTGTTGGCGTCCCTCAGAACCTCGTCCCATTTATAACTCAATCGGCAATCGGGAAACGGCCGGCGATTGTGGTTTTCGGTGATGACTATGATACACCGGATGGGTCATGTGTGCGGGATTATATTCATGTTGTAGATCTCGCCAAAGCACATATTGCAGCTTTAAAGAAAATGGAACGACAGCCGGCTAGGGGTTCCTATGATGTCTATAATGTCGGTACTGGACGAGGTTATTCTGTTCTTGAAGTAATACATGCGTTCGAGTCTTCAACGGGGGTAAAGCTCAATTATACGATCGGCCCCAGAAGGAGTGGAGATGTCGAAATGATCTACGGTAAAGTCAGCAAGGCCGAAACAGAATTAGGCTGGAAGGCAAGGCTGGATCTGGCTGAAATGATGCGTTCTGCATGGGCTTGGGAAAACTATATCTTCAAAAATCCTCTCTGAAGATACGACGCCTTATTATTCATATCTTAATGATTCCACAGGGTCGAGATTTGAAGCTTTGACAGCGGGATATAAGCCGGATATAAGGCCTACCCCAACACAAAGTAATAAACCGAGGGTTGTCCATCCCCAGGGCATAATGAAAGATCCGCCCATCGCCATAGAAAGCAGGTTCCCTATTAATATCCCCAGAAATATGCCGGTAAATCCTCCCATCAAACAAATCACGATGGCTTCGATAAGGAACTGGCGGCGGATCACGAGAGGGGTAGCACCAATTGCTTTCCGGATACCTATTTCGCGGGTACGTTCAGTAACTGAGACGATCATAATGTTCATTAATGCGATGGCTGCGCCAATTAACGTAATCGCACCTATTGCTATACCGCCGATACGAACGAATTGCAGATTTTCGACGAGCGTTTGTGCGATGGCATCACTTTTAGTGATTTCAAAATTGTTTTCTTCGGTAACCTTTAGATTGCGAATATTCCTGAAACGTGCAGTCGATTCGCCAATAGCGGCTTCCATTTTGGTGGGGTCGTCGCTCATTACCGAAATAGTGTAGGAGGGATTACCCATGGTCATCACTTGTCTCGCGCGCAACAAAGGGATTACGCATACCTTATCTCCACCAAAACCCACGCTGGATCCCTTTGCAGCGAAGACGCCTATAATAAGAAATCTGTTATTCCCGATATTAATAATTTTATTGACAGGGTCAGTATCCGGGAAGAGACGAGTCTTTATTTCAGCACCTATGATTACCACACTGGATCCACGCTCAAGCTCAGTCTGGGAGAAATTTCGGCCCTCGGCCAGCTTATAACCGGCAGACATGATATAATTTTCATCTGCACCGAGCACCGAAATATTAGGATCTGTTTTTTCATTTCCATATTTCACCGTTGCGCCTTGCGAGGCAAACACATTAACCGAAATCAAAGCAGGAAAACTGAAAGTTTCCTTGAACTCAGTCGCCTGTCGGTAATCTATGGATTTATATACTTTCGGTCTTTGCCCCTCACCGCCGATCCGGATTCCAATACCCCTGTTACGGATAGTAAAAGAATTTGCCCCCATACTCGAAAAGGTGTTGTTTAAAGACCCTTCCATAGCGTCAATAGAAGTTAGGATACCGACCAGAGCTGTTAATCCGATAGCGATGATAATAGCTGTCAGAAATGTACGTAGTTTGTTGCCTTTCACAGACTGAATAGCAACCTTAACATTTTCTGAATAGTTCATTTTTACCGCCATCGTATAAATATAAAAAGTCCTGCGGGTTTGACGGCAGGACTTAATCAAATGTTACAATTTTATTTTCAGACAGAGAAAGAAGTGCCGCAGCCGCAACTGCTTTTTGCATTCGGATTAGTGAAGGTGAACCCCCGGGCATTCAGCCCATTTTGAAAATCTACCTGCATGCCGGCAAGATACAGTCCATGCGCCTTATTCATAAATACTCTGATGCCGTCTATGGTGTATTCCTGATCACCTTCTTTTTGCTGATCAAACCCAAGAACGTAATTCATACCCGCACAACCTCCTCCTTCAACGCCCAGGCGTAGTCCATACTCTGCACCAAGTTCCTGTTGCTGTACCAACTTTCTTATTTCTGTTTTTGCACCCTCAGTTAAAGTCACCGGGGCTACTTCAGTAGCAATTTCTGTGGTCATAATTCTATTAAATTATATACAAATATACATGAAATTGCTCACTTTTGTTTAGCTTATGGTCTTTTTGACTATGCATTAACAAACTCTGTTTATGGTTTCAATTTCTTATCTCCTGGATATTCTAAAATTTGCTGCTGCGGGGCTTATCGTGTTTTTTGTGGGCTGGGTATGCATTAAGGAGTTCTTAAATAAACGTTATAATTATCAATTGTTGGAAATAAAGAAACAGGGTCTGAACCACACCCTACCGCTGCGATTGCAGGCCTATGAGCGGGTTGTTCTGTTTCTGGAACGAATAGACCCTGCCAATATGTTCGTCAGGTTGCATATAAGCGGCATGACCGCGGTAGAGATGCAGAATGTTATTCTTGCCGATATTCGCGCAGAATACCAGCATAATGTGTCACAGCAAATCTACGTCAGCGATACAAGCTGGAATGTTGTGAAAAAGATCAAAAACGAAACCATTAGCATTATCAACAGCGCAGCGGGTTCCTTGCCGGAGAATGCTTCTGCAGGTGATTTAGGCCGGTCGGTTTTAACACACCTTGCTACGCTGGAACATGAGAACCCATACGAGGTAGCCCTGGATATCGTCAAGGCGGATGTCAGATCATTATTTTGATAATATGAAAGAAAAGATAATTACTACTACATCCGGAATAGAGATAAAGGAAGTTTACTCCGAGCCAAAGATTTTAGAGAAGCCTGCTGAATTCCCTTTTACTCGTGGTATTCAGAAAGATATGTATAGGGGCAGGTTGTGGACTATGAGGCAGTATGCCGGGTTTTCAACCGCTGAGGAGTCGAATAAACGCTATCATTATCTGCTGTCGCAGGGTACAACGGGCTTATCTGTGGCTTTTGATCTGCCCACGCAGATAGGCTATGACTCAGATCATGCCTTAGCAGAGGGGGAAGTGGGAAAAGTCGGAGTGGCTATCGACTCAGTCAAGGATATGGAAGTACTTTTTGATGGGATTGACCTGCAAACTGTTAGCAGCTCAATGACAATCAATGCCACTGCTCCTATTCTGCTGGCGATGTATATTAGTCTGGCTAAAAAGCAGGGCGCCGATTTGAGCCTGCTTTCCGGAACAGTCCAAAACGACATCCTGAAGGAATATGCTGCTCGCGGAACTTATATTTATCCCCCAAGAGCCTCTATGCGCTTGATCACTGATCTATTTGAATACTGTAGCAGGGAATTGCCGAAATGGAATACAATTTCTATTTCAGGCTACCATATCCGTGAGGCTGGTTCAACAGCGGTGCAGGAACTGGCATTTACCCTTGCTAATGGGAAAGAATACCTCAAGGCAGCGGTTAATAAGGGATTGGACATCAATGTTTTCGCTAAGAGACTGTCGTTTTTCTTCAATTGCCACAATAATTTTTTTGAGGAAATCGCAAAATTCAGGGCGGCACGCCGGATGTGGGCGCAGATAACCAAGGCTCTCGGTGCCACCGATGTGGCTGCACAAAAATTACGTTTTCACACACAGACCGGCGGGTCTACCTTAACAGCTCAGCAACCTTTAAATAATGTAATCCGTGTCACCAATCAGGCCATGGCAGCGGTATTGGGAGGCACTCAGTCACTGCATACTAACGGCTATGACGAAGCCTTTTCACTACCTACGGAATCTGCTGCAAAAATTGCTTTACGCACACAGCAGATCATTGCTTTTGAAAGTGGAGTGACCGATACCGTCGACCCGCTTGCCGGATCTTATTTTATGGAGGCATTGACAGACGATGTTGAAGCGGCAGCCTGGAGATATATCGAGATTATAGATGCCAAAGGCGGCTCCGTCACTGCGATCGAGGAAGGTTATATTCAGAATGAGATTGCGAACTCTGCCTATAAATACCAGATCGGTATAGAAAGTGGTGAGCGGGTGTTGGTAGGAGTCAACCGGTATACTGATGCGGAGAATGGTGTTGAGCCAGAAGGATTTCGTGTTAATGACTCGATTCGAAAACTCCAAATTGACAAACTCACGAGATTGAAGAAGGAGAGAAATACAGAAGATGTGAATGCGGCTTTGGCAGCCCTGGCCATATCTGCAAGCGAAGGGACTAACACGATGCCTTATATTCTAGATGCAGTCGAGGTCTATGCGACTTTGGGTGAAATTTCCGATACTCTAAGAAATGAATTTGGTGAATATTAATCGTATATTAAGGCGCTGGTATATGTTAAGTCCGAATGGGTTCTCGTATTTAACGATAAGGAGCAAAAGCCGTTAATACTGCTTTATAATATCAAAAAATTAATTATCGCGCATGTATGCGATCAAATTATACCTGAATAGAAAAGATCAACTGAGAGGGCCGATCCCCTAAGCCGGATATTGGCTAAGACCTATTTTTTTAATCGAAAATGTCCAAAGAATAAGTCACTCATCTGATTTGCAGAGGCTTGAAACTATTTTCAAAAATTAGTTTTTTTAACCAATTTTTTTCTGAATATTCGATGTTCGAAAGAGTTATTAACATTTCTAAGCGCATCAGTTGTAAATCAGATTATTAGTAAAATTAAATGGAAAAAACTTGTACACATGTATGGAATAACTGCCTTCAGATTATCAAGGATAATATCCCTGCCCAGAGCTTTAAGACCTGGTTTGAGCCGATAAACGCCTTACGTCTAGAGGATAACGTACTGACCATACAGGTTCCAAGTCTATTTTTCTATGAATGGCTGGAAGAGCACTACGTGGGGTTGCTTAGAAAGACGGTAAAAAAGCAGTTGGGAGAGGAAGGAAGATTGGAATATAACATCGTTGTGGAAAAGTCTTCGACTAATATTCCATATACCACCAATATGCCTTCAAATGGGAATGGTGCTGAAGGTAAAAACCAGTCGATGCCTATGCCTGTTTCTTTGAATAAAGATATCAAGAACCCTTTCGTTATCCCGGGTTTGAAAAAGCTACAGGTCGATCCTCAGTTAAACCAGAATTATACTTTTGAGAATTTCATTGAGGGCGATTGTAACCGCCTCGCCAGATCTGCCGGGTATGCGGTTGCAGGTAAGCCAGGCGGCACTTCTTTTAATCCTCTGATGATTTACGGAGGGGTGGGACTGGGCAAAACTCACCTGGCGCAGGCCATTGGCAATGAAATCAAACGTACATTGACAGACAAACTTGTGTTGTATGTTTCCTGCGAGAAGTTTACCCAGCAGTTTGTGGATGCGCTTAAGAACAACAATATCAATGACTTCGTGAATTTTTATCAGGCAATGGACGTATTGATTATGGATGATGTTCATAATTTTGCCGGTAAGGAAAAGACGCAGGATATTTTCTTCCATATTTTCAATCATTTGCATCAGTCTGGTAAACAACTGATCATTACTTCTGATAAAGCGCCTAAAGATCTTTCAGGATTGGAAGAGCGTTTACTGTCTCGTTTTAAATGGGGTTTGTCTGCAGATTTACAAATCCCTGACCTGGAAACCAGGATGGCTATCCTCAAAAAGAAGATATATTCAGACGGCATCGATCTGCCAGGAGAGGTTATTGAATATGTGGCACACAATATTGACAACAATGTCAGAGAGCTTGAAGGCGCAATGGTATCACTATTGGCCCAATCGACTCTTAACAAAAAAGAGATCGACCTGAATTTAGCTAAGTCAATGCTTAAGAACTTTATTAAGAACTCGAGCAAGGAAATTTCTATGGAATATATTCAGAAACTAGTTTGTGAATACTTTGAGGTTCCAATAGAAATGGTCAAGTCAAAAACGCGTAAACGTGAGATTGTACAAGCAAGGCAGATCTCCATGTATCTGGCGAAACTACATACTAAGACATCCTTGAAATCTATCGGGGCTTTTTTCGGAGGGCGTGACCATTCTACAGTGATCTATGCTTGTCAGACCGTAGATGATCTGATTGATACAGACAAAAAGTTCAAAGGTTATGTGGCCGATATTCAGAAGAAGCTAAAGATGGGCTAGGAGCAGGACTCCCGATCTTCTTCCGCCATACGTATATCATTAAAATCGTTTCCGACGACTTCTTATTTCGATTATGATCTACTTGCCCATGTTCGATAGCCGCTCAAGGGCATAGAAAACTCCACTGGTATGTAAAGCATGACCGAATTTATTAGTCAGCACTAATTCTTTTAACTTTTCGATACTAATCAGTTCCACAATAATTTCTTCCCCCCTGTCGAGATCCTGATTAGCGACCAGCTTACCTCCTGTTGCGAGAAAACAATGTGTGCGATTATCTGCTGTTGCCGGGTTTCCATATAATACTGAAAGCAGTTCCACCTGCTGAAATTCATAGCCTGTTTCTTCCAAAAGCTCGCGGAGTATAGCCTCTTCGGGGCTCTCCCCTTTTTCAATGCACCCGCCCGGGATTTCAAGAAACTCCAGCCCTGCCGCATGCCTGTATTGTCTGATGATAATTGCCTGCCCTTCATCGGTGAGTGCTACTGCATTGACCCAATCAGGGTATTCAAGTACATAGTAATCGGGAATTACGGTGCCACTTGGCATTCTGCAGGTATCCACTCTCAACGTTGCCCAAGCAGCCTTTACCAGGTATTTTGATGTAAGTCTTTCCCAATTCAAGTTGCGCATAGGGTTTTCTTAGATACGGATAATCTTCAAGTTTAGCATGGCCATTGAGCCCTGACTTATTCAATGGAAAATACGGGGATAATGCATTTTAAGCATCGTTTTTTTCCCTTGTCACAGACTTTCCTTTTCAAATTACCAACTTCCACTGGATCCTCCACCGCCGAAGCTACCACCGCCAAAGCCGCCGAAGCCGCCGCCTCCACCGCCGAAGCCGCCGCCTCCACCGGAAAATCCGCCAAATCCACCGCCCCCGCCTCTTCCCAACTGGCTGCCCATTAACAGCCACCAGAACGGACTCGCACTCCCTCTGCCACCGATAACCTGGTTTCCGCCACCACGGCCGCCTTTGCCCAGGGCTATAATGATTATAACAATAATGATAATAATGAAGCCTGCAGATCCATTACCTGATCGGCCTTGCTTGCGTGGTGAATCGTTTTTATATTCACCTTTTGTATAGGCAATGATAGCATCGGTTCCCTGATTGATCCCGGCAAAATAATTGCCAGACCTGAAATTAGGGGTGATCTCATTTTCAATAATTCGTTTGGTGATTGCGTCAGGGAGTGCGCCCTCTACTCCGTAGCCTGTCTGGATAGTCACTTTTCGGTCGCCCAGAGATACGAGCAATAAAACGCCATTGTTATTTTTTGCCCCACCAATGCCCCAGCTTTCGGCAAGTCTGACTGCAT
>CAZFQV010000019.1:9566-15765 GCA_964521175.1 uncultured Sphingobacterium sp. | reverse complement strand
GCGAAATTTAAGGCAGAGAAGTTATGCCAATCGTCTTCAATCTCGGGTCCTTCGGCGACGTTGAACCCCAACTTATTGAAGATAGAAATAATTTCTTTTCTGACCAAAGAAAGCGGATGTCTCGAACCTAGCGTGAATCCTTCACCGGGAAGGGTCAGATCCTGATCATTGTCGGCACTTTGCTGCCCGCTTTCAAAACTATCCTTCAGCAATTGATATTTTGATTCTGCATTTTGTTTGAACTCGTTCAGGACTTTACCGAGCACACGCTTTTCCCCGGCAGAGACAGATTTAAATTCTTCGAAAAGATCTTTAATAATTCCTTTTGTGCCAAGGAACTTTATTCGAAAAACCTCCAGTTCCTCCTGATTTGCTGGCTGGAATGAATTCACCTCGATATGGTACTGATCTATCTTTTGCTGCATTTTCGGATCTTTATAATGATATAGATTTCTGTTAATGGTTGTTTAATTTAATACGCCCAAATCTCGCCCTACTTTCGTGAATGCCTCGATTGCCTTGTCCAGGTGTTGCTGTTGATGAGCCGCCGACAGCTGAACCCGGATGCGTGCCATGCCCTGTGGTACAACAGGGAAATAGAAACCGATTACGTAAATGCCCTCTTCTAAGAGCCTGGCAGCAAATTCCTGCGCTAATGTCGCTTCATATAGCATGATCGGGACGATAGGATGGATTCCGGGCTTTATATCGAAACCTGCTGCGGTCATTTTCTCCCGGAAATAACGAGTATTTTCTTCCAGCTTGTCTCTCAGGCCAGTAGTTGCGCTTAGCATATCCAGCACGGCGATTGAGGCTCCGACGATGGATGGCGCTAAGGTGTTAGAAAATAAGTAGGGCCTGGAACGCTGTCTTAACATGTTAATCACTGCTTTGGGGCCGGAGGTGAATCCTCCCGAAGCACCCCCCAGTGCCTTTCCTAAGGTTCCTGTGATGATATCAACGCGTCCCATAACATGATGATATTCATGGGTGCCACGGCCTGTTTTACCGATAAAACCGGATGAATGGCACTCATCTATCATTACCAGGGCTTCATACCGGTCAGCGAGATCGCAGATTTTATCCAGCTGGGCGATAGTTCCATCCATGGAGAATGAGCCGTCTGTAACGATCATTCGATGCCGCAGGTGTTGCGTTTCCGCTAACTTAGCTTCGAGGTCTGTCATATCGTCGTGGTTATAGCGATAGCGCTGTGCTTTGCATAACCTCACACCATCGATGATAGAAGCATGATTCAAGGCATCTGATATAATGGCGTCTTTATCATTGAATAAAGGCTCGAAGACACCGCCATTTGCATCAAATGCAGCAGCGTAGAGAATAGTATCCTCAGTGCCTAGAAAAGTTGAAATCTTCTCTTCCAGCTCCTTGTGGATATCCTGGGTGCCGCAAATGAAGCGTACCGATGAAAGTCCGTAGCCATGTGAGTCGATCGTTTTTTTTGCTGCATCGATCACATTGGGATGTGAGGAGAGGCCGAGGTAATTATTGGAGCAGAAATTTATAACCATGCCAACGCCCTTTACCTCGATCTCTGCTCCTTGCGCTGAGGTAATAGTTCTTTCATGCTTATATAAACCAGCTTTTTCAATCTCCTTAAGCTCTTGTTCCAATACCGGCTGCAGTGTCTTATACATATCAGTCTTTTGTTGAGAGGGTAAAATTACAAATTCTGTAGGATTAACGCAGATTAAACATCTTTACATGCAATGTTCCATGAGGAAAAAACTGGTCATTAGCACTATCTTCGTCCCAATAATCATCGTTCATGAAGTCTCTCTTCACCTTTCTGTTATTCGTCCTTTCGTATTCGGCTTCCGCCCAGTCGTATACTCTGAGAGGGAAGGTCATCAATCAACAGGGAGATCCTGTTCCTTTTGCCAGTGTGTATGAAAAGAATACCGCATCCGGGATTTCAGCAAACAGCCTGGGGGACTACATCTTGCGTTTACCTCCCGGAAAGTATGAGATTGGGTATAAATCTCTCGGGTTTAGCGAGGAAATAAAACAGATAAATCTCCAGGGAAACATGAATCTGGACGTCATTCTTCAGGAGACAGCCTATGCTCTTCGGGATATTATCATAAAAGGTGATGGCGAAGATCCGGCGAACGAAGTAATGCGCAATGCCATCCGTGAAAGAAAGAATCATTTAACAAAGCCCGAAGAATACACAACTGAAGTTTACATTAAGGGCATGCAAAGACTGCTGGGCGCGCCAAAAAAGTTCCTGGGCAGAGATATAGATAAGGTAGGAAAGGAGCTGGGACTGGATTCAAACCGAACCGGTATCATTTACCTGTCAGAATCGGAGTCGCGGCTGAGTTTTATGCAGCCGGACTATCTTAGAGAAGAAATGATATCCTCGAAAGTTTCGGGTAGCAACCGCGCTTTCAGTTTTAATCGTGCCTCAGACATGATGGTCAATTTTTATGATAACTTCATCGATATGGGAAGTTTAAGCAACCGACCCCTCATCTCTCCGCTGGCAGATAACGCGTTCTTCTATTATACTTACAGACTGATTGGAACCGGAATGGAAAATAACCAGCTTGTAAATAAAATACAGGTTATTCCCAGACGGAACGCAGATCCGGTATTTCGCGGTACGATTTATATTATGGAGGACAGTTGGCGGATACATAGCTCGGATCTTTTTATTTCCAAAGACGCCAACATTAATCTGGTGGATACGCTGCATATCCGACAGGAATATATCCCGTTAAAGCCAGATCTATGGATGCTATCTTCAACGAGATTAGACTTTTCAGGACGGCTGCTAGGGTTCCACTTTGGAGGGTATTTTCTGACACTTTTTAAAAATTATGAGCTGAGACCCGGACTGAAAAAAAATGATTTTAATGAAGTTTTAAGAATTACTCCTGAAGTGAACAGAAAAGACAGCACCTACTGGGAGCAGACAAGGCCTGTACCCTTAACTGAAGAGGAGATTTTGGATTACAACCAAAAACAGATACTGGCACAAAGAAGAGAATCACAGCCTTATCTCGACTCGCTCGACAAGGCTTATAATCAGTTTAGGCCAATACACTTTCTAATAGGAAAGGGTTATAATTATCGGAATCGTTATAATAACGAGTCCTTTCATTTCAACTCATTGCTACGATCTGTTTTTTATAATACTGTGGAAGGCTTTGGGATCGATTACGGCATGGCCTATTCTAAAAAGCCAGATTCATTAGCATATCGATCACTGAATATTGCTGCTAATGTCCGTTATGGTCTTTCGGGTAAAAAGTTTTACGGAAACCTTATCGCTAGTATCCCTTCGGGGTCTGCAGATCTGGGATTCAGGGTAGGGTCGCAGGTGGATGATCTCAACTCAATGGGTACGATCGGTCAGCTTGGAAACACGGTAAATTCTCTTTTTTACGAGAAGAACCTGCTCAAGCTGTATGAAAAGAAATTTGTGGGCGTTTCATTGACGCAACGTCTCGCCGGAGTGCTGGGGAAACTCAGTGCGGAATGGGCGAATCGAAGAACCTTGGGGAACACGTCGGATTATACCATTAGAGATTTTAAAAATCGGGTGTTTACTTCTAATAATCCCTTAGAGATTGGCGCTAATACCCTTCTTTTTCCCGAAAATCAATCGTTTATCATTTCGCTCCGCAGCACGTATGATTTCCGTAATAGGTATGCTACCTTGCCGCAGGGAAGGGTCTACCAGCCCTCTAAGTATCCCGTATTGGGATTTGAATATGTAAAAGGGATAAGAGGCCTTTTTGGGTCCGATGTTAGCTTCGATCGCCTATCGGCCGACCTGAGTCGGGAACATATCAAGCTGGGGATGTATGGATTTACTTCTTTCTGGCTGGGTGCAGGTAAATTTGTCAATGCCACTCAGCTTTATTTCACGGACTATAAGCACTTTGTTGGAAACAGAACTTTGAGCTATATATCGAAGGCCAACAGTTTTCTATTCCTGGATTTTTATAAGTTCAGCACACCAGATCAATATGCGGAAGCTCACGTAGAGCATAACTTTTCCGGTTTTTTTGTCAACAAGGTGCCATTGCTGCGGAAAACAAAATTAACTGAGATTGCCGGGTTTAATTATCTTGACACTCCTCGTTTAAAAAATTATTCTGAGGTTTATTTTGGTGTTCAATACCTCAATTTTAGGGGTGTATATGGCATATCATACAATGATGGCCGAAGGATTGACCGGGGGTTCAGGATCGCATATGGGTTCTGAAAATATTCGGCCACTTGCGCAATCTAAAATCCTACCGTATCTTTGTTGCGCATTAAACGCTGTTTGCAACAGTATCAATGGATTATGACAAAATATCAGACCCTCTTATACTATTGTTATAGTAGAATAGAAAATGCTGAGCAGTTTGCATCAGATCATCTACAATTTTGTAAATCTTTAGACCTCGTTGGCCGAATAATCGTGGCCGAAGAGGGCCTCAACGGGACAGTGTCTGGGACGACGGAATCCTGTGAAAAGTATATTCTTGCTCTGCATGCTGATCCTCGTTTCGCAAAGATTGATTTTAAAATTGATGACGTGGATGAGCCTTCCTTCATCAAGATGCATTGTCGCTATAAAGCTGAGATAGTACATTCAGGCTTAAGAGATCCGCAAATCATAGATCCTGAAAAGAGAACCGGGATACACCTGGATGCTGATGAGTTTATTCGAATGAAAGATGAAGAAGATGTGCTGATCCTTGACGTACGCTCTGATTACGAACACTCTATTGGCAGGTTCAAGGATGCGATGACTCTGGACATTGAGAATTTCCGTGACTTTCCGCAAAAGATAGATGAGCTTGCGAAGTATAAGAATAAAAAAATTATCACCTATTGTACTGGGGGTATAAAATGCGAAAAGGCTTCTGCGCTTCTGCTTCACGAAGGCTTCGAAAATGTTTATCAGCTTCAGGGGGGCATCATTAAATATGGAAAGCAGGCAGGTGGCAGGGACTTCGAAGGGAAATGCTACGTATTTGATAATCGTATAGCTGTTGACGTAAATACAATCAATCCTGTAGTGATTTCTACTTGTCGCAACTGTGGTAAGCATACCACAAAAATGATTAACTGTGCTAACCCGGAATGCAATGAGCATTTTACGCAATGCGATGAATGTGGGCTGAGGCTAGACGGGGCATGCTCCGAAGAATGCAGAGTCCATCCGCGAAAGCGTATTTATGACGGTACAGGGTATTATGTCAAGGTGCCTCAACCCGTGGCTAAGGGTAAGTTTCCCAGGGCAGAACGTTAAATGCCCAATATTAGGTTTTTATTGACTGATGCAAGATCGAACTATCACGATCATTGATCAACTGATTTACCATATTCTATCGTGTTGTTTATTATGATAAGCTGAGAAGGAATATCGGTAGAATATTTTTACTTTCGGTATTGATTTTATGGTTCATGAAAAAGCTTTTATTGTCAGCAATCTTATTAGTCGCTTTTCAGCAGGTCTCCCACGGACAGGATAAATCTTTGTTTTCTAAGGAGGTATTTATCCAGGGAAAGGATAGCTTATTGTTCCGTTTATTACTTCCGCAAAACTTTGATGAGTCCAAACAATATCCGGTTCTTATTTTCTTACATGGCTCAGGCGAGCGCGGCAATGATAATGAAGCGCAGCTTACACATGGTAGTAAGCTGTTCCTGGATGAGAGTGTAAGGAAGGATTTTCCGGCGATTGTGGTCTTCCCTCAATGTCCGCAGGATGATTTTTGGGCTAATATCGTCAGGACACCGCAGGATCGTTTCGGGTTTCGCAAGGGAGGAAAACCGGGTAAGGCAATGAAACTTCTGACGGGACTCACCAATGAGTTGAGGTCATTAAGTTATGCCAGTAAGGACCAGATCTATGTGGGAGGTCTTTCTATGGGCGGCATGGGTACCCTTGAACTACTGAGAAGAAAGCCGCGGGTATTCGCTGCCGCATTTTCTATCTGTGGAGGAGACAATGTTGCAAATGCCCGCAAATACAAAAATGTACCTCTATGGTTCTTTCACGGAGGCAAGGATACCACCGTACCACCGGAGAAATCTGAAGCGGTGGTGGCTGAACTTAAAAGGTTGAATGCTCCTGTTAAATTGACTATTTATCCTGAGGCAAATCATAACAGTTGGGATGCTGCTTTTGCTGAACCGGAACTTCTGCCCTGGCTGTTTTCACAAAAAA
>CAZFQV010000019.1:0-9466 GCA_964521175.1 uncultured Sphingobacterium sp. | reverse complement strand
TGGGATGCTGCTTTTGCTGAACCGGAACTTCTGCCCTGGCTGTTTTCACAAAAAAAATAACGCTATTCTTCAGGGTTTTTGCGCTCGGTAGCCTGCGGTTTAAATCTGGGTTTGTATGCAGGCTTTCGTGGTTCAGGAACTTTCTCTTCGGCACCTTCTTTATCCTTTATAGAAGTATTCTCCTGTACCGGGGTGGCAGCGGCCTTGAATCTAGGTTTATAAACTGGTTTTGGTGCCGTTCCTGTTTCAGGGCTTGGTGGTACGGTAATAAGGGTATCGGGCACAGAAGAAGGTTTTGCTTTGAACCTGGGCGTGTATCCTGTCTTGCCGGCTACCGGGGATGGCGTCTGTTCTTTAGTAAGGCTGGCATCCCCCGGCGGTACAGATTTAGGAATTTCTTTCAGGTGGTATGATCTTCGCAACCTGTTGAACCAGAATTTCTTGCTGTGGTCAAAACTTTTCACGCCCATCTGATCGTATTGATTCCGGAAGTCGGAAAAGAAAGCAGGTTCAGCATTTTCCAGCAGAGCCGGGTCTATTTTTTTTTTGATCAGAAATTCTTCAAACGTCATTCGCAATTTTATTCAGCCATATTATGGTATACAGCCTGTACGTCATCATCTTCTTCCAACTTATCGATGAGTTTTAAAACGTCGGCTGCCTGTTCTTCGGTAACCTCTGTGGTAGATTGTGACACTCTTTCCAACTTGGCGCTTATTACAGCTATTTCTTTTTCGTCCAGTGCTTTTTGCATCTTACCAAAATCTTCAAACGAAGTATGAATTACACCTATATCCTTGCCGTTTTCGTCTTCCTCAATATAAAGGTCTTCCAGTCCATAGTCAATGAGCTCCAGTTCCAGTTCGTCAAGATCCATTTCGCCAGGGTCAAATCGAAAAACAGACTTTCTAGCGAAGATAAAGTCCAGGGATCCTGTTTTACCCAATGCGCCGTTAGTTTTATTAAAATAACTCCTCACGTTGGCGACGGTTCTGTTAGTATTATCGGTGGCTGTTTCAATTAGGATAGCTACACCGTGGGCTCCATACCCTTCGTACACGATTTCTTCATAATTGCTTTCATCCTTGTTGGATGCCCTTTTGATAGCAGCTTCCACCGTATTCTTTGGCATATTTACCGCTTTAGCGTTCTGCATAGCGGTTCTTAATCGGGCATTTGTGTCAGGGTTAGGCCCACCGTCTTTCACTGCCATCACAATCTCTTTGCCAAGACGGGTGAACTGCACGGCCATTTTTGCCCAACGTTTGAATTTTCTTTCTTTACGGAATTCGAATGCTCTCCCCATTTTTTTAACCTTATTTACTTTAAGCTGCTAAATTCATCATTTAGCTATAAACACCATTTATTTTTTTAAATTTTTAATCATCTCGGCAGTCATTTTACTAATATCGAACTCGGGCTTCCAGTTCCAGTCCTGTTGGGCACAGTGATCATTGATAGATTTTGGCCATCCCGCAGCAATCTCCTGTCGCTGATCATAACCTGTATAAGATAGATAAAAACCCGGGATATGTTTTCTGATCTCTTCCCCTAGCCTCTCGGGAGTAAAGCTCATTGCAGTTAAATTGTAGGACGACCGAATCTTTACGCTCTCAGATGGAGCGTCCATCAATTCGATGGTTCCCCGCAATGCATCATCCATGTACATCATCGGGAGCTCGGTGTCGGCGGCAAGAAAGCTTTTCTAGCTTCCTTTTTTTAAGGCGTCATGGAAAATGTGGATCGCATAATCTGTTGTACCACCGCCGGGAGCGGCTTTCCAGCTGATCAATCCGGGATAACGTATGCTCCTCACGTCCAGGCCAAATTTTTGGAAGTAATACTCACACCAGCGTTCCCCGGCTAGCTTACTTATGCCATAAACCGTATCGGGATCCATAATACAGTACTGAGGTGTATTCACTTTCGGAGAATTCGGCCCAAATACGGCAATAGAACTTGGCCAGTATATTTTAGCTGTCTTGAAGTCTACCGCCATATCAAGTACATTCAATAAGCCATTCATGTTTAGATCCCAAGCTAACTTCGGATTCTGCTCGCCGGTAGCCGAAAGTAAAGCCGCTAATAGATAGACCTGAGTAGGTCTATATTTCGCGAATATTTGCTTAAGCGTTTCCTTGTCCAAAACATTAACGAATTCAAATGGACCGGCATTCTTAATATCATAGTCGGGGCGACGGATATCACAGGCTATTATCTGCTCATCGCTATAATTGGTTCTTAATTCAGTGACAAGCTCTGTCCCGATCTGTCCATTAGATCCGATGACAATTATTTTCTCTGTCATGGTATGGGGTTTGGGCAAATGTAAAGATTTTCTTTCTTGCTTTTTGTCACCCCATCGGCGTATCACTTAAAATTTTTTGGCAAGAACAAAGGGCGCACGGTATCGTATTAGCTTTCCATTTAGATCGAATATTTCAGCATATACAATATATATACCGATCGCCGACATGGAATTGAGCTCATTCAGGCCATCCCATGTAAGTACGCCGTTCGAGTCGAGGGTGTAATTTTTACTGATTTTTTTTACAAGCAATCCGTTATTATTATAGATACTGATATTGGCAATCATTCCTGCGTTGGGGAATTGATAATACAGAACAAGTAAGTCTTCAAATCCATCATTGTCGGGAGAGAAAGTAGGAGATACTAAAGAGAAACTTTCATTTGAATCCGGAATTTCAGCGTGCCTGGAATTTTTTAAGCCGGGCGTGGCATAGCCAGAAGCAGCAGTCGCGGAACTAAAATTTCCCCGCTCATTGGCATCACGTGAAAAGCTATTTCGTTCGAGTGAAACTCCTTCGAATTGCTTTAGGAGAGCAAAATGCATTTTTTCTGTGTAGTCAAATCTATCGATGGTATCGCCCTTGCTTATTAATAACACAGTTCCTTTATCGTCATTGAAAGCAGGTAATGATGGTAATTGCAGGAAGTTTTCTACGCCGCCGGAAGAATATTCATTTCTAATATAATCCGTGTTGTCTGATACCGCAAGGTACTGTCCTGCCATAATCAGCAATTGTTTTTTGCTTAAGGCCCGCGGACTGTCTTTCAGCGCACTGGCCAGGGAGAGTTCACTAAGATCGAGTGCCTGATCTGTATCATTGTATATTTCGACAAAATCCGAACCACCGGCGCGAGGGTTAAATAGTATCTCGCTGATTAATAGGTTGCCCTTTTTTATCTTTGGCGTTAAGATGAATTCTTTGTAATTGAAGTCTGGGTCAATTTCTCCCCCTTTGCAGTCTCTGAGATTTTTAACAGATATTTTATAATTTATTCCGCGTGGTAGGGGATTCGCATATTTCAAGATCAAATTATTGAATCCATTATCTCCCACGCTCACGGAAGCGGGGCTCCCCATATTATTATTAAGGATGTAATTTTCAGGATTGAGTGCAGAAGTGCGTTCTATACTCTTGTTGAAAGAGAGAAGCAGACTGATGCTATCTGACAGGATGGCGTTGCTCAGTTTTAATGATTCATTGATCGACGGAATTCCGTACACTGAGTTTTGTCTGCCGGGCGTACCACCAGTCGAGTCAGTGCTGGCCTGCCAGTTCTGACTTCCTGTACAGATCGATTCTATGTCGATCATTTCAAGGGAGTAGCCGCCATTCTTTTTTAGGTCGTCTTTGTACCAGCTATCTGAATAGTCCAGCGAGTCGACCGTCCTCCCCTTGAAACTATTTAATACTATTTGGTCAGCATTATTGTTAAGTGCAGGCCAGGGATTAATGGGAATAGTTTTTCCGAAACGCTGGTATTGCAGGGTATCCGCAGCAGGACAAAGGATGAGGTATTCTTTGGGCACAATTTTTCGGTTTCGGATGACGGCTTTAGTAGCCGGATCATGGATGTACCATTTATCCAGATCTACGGTATCTTTTCCGGGGTTAAAGATCTCGATGAATTCAACCAGAGGCAGGCCTACTTCGGGAGAGGGATCGGCAAAGATCTCGGTGATGAAGATGCGGGCAGTATCGATTCGTTCAGGCGGCGGTGGCGGCGGGGTTGATCTTTTTGGAGTTCTAAAGCGAAGCAGCGTATCCGCAGCGGGTGTCTTTCCGCTACAGTCGCTCAAAGAGGATAACGAAAGGGTATATTCGGTGTCGTCCTTAAATAGTTGACTGTAGTTCAGAGTGATTATTTTAAAATCAAGATCAGCAATAATCTTCGCAGGGGTTAAGACAGGGTTGAGGATAAAGTTTTCCGTGAGGACGGTGGAGCGATCCAGGTGCTTATTGAAATAGAGTTGCAGGGTGGAGTCGGAGGTTTGCTTCAGGCTGTCCGCTTTGAGGGTCAATAGATCATAGCCGGAAATATGTATGGAGTTCTGCTTTCCCGGCGTGCCGCCGCTAGTATCTATCGAGGCCGACCAATTGAACAGACCGCCGCATATCGACTCAGGATCTATTCTTTCTAATGACCAACCGCCCTGCTTTTTGACGAAACTTCGGTACCAGCTATCTGAATAGTCCAGCGAGTCGACCGTCCTCCCCTTGAAACTATTTAATACTATTTGGTCAGCATTATTGTTAAGTGCAGGCCAGGGATTAATGGGAATAGTTTTTCCGAAACGCTGGTATTGCAGGGTATCCGCAGCAGGACAAAGGATGAGGTATTCTTTGGGCACAATTTTTCGGTTTCGGATGACGGCTTTAGTAGCCGGATCATGGATGTACCATTTATCCAGATCTACGGTATCTTTTCCGGGGTTAAAGATCTCGATGAATTCAACCAGAGGCAGGCCTACTTCGGGAGAGGGATCGGCAAAGATCTCGGTGATGAAGATGCGGGCAGTATCGATTCGTTCAGGCGGCGGTGGCGGCGGGGTTGATCTTTTTGGAGTTCTAAAGCGAAGCAGCGTATCCGCAGCGGGTGTCTTTCCGCTACAGTCGCTCAAAGAGGATAACGAAAGGGTATATTCGGTGTCGTCCTTAAATAGTTGACTGTAGTTCAGAGTGATTATTTTAAAATCAAGATCAGCAATAATCTTCGCAGGGGTTAAGACAGGGTTGAGGATAAAGTTTTCCGTGAGGACGGTGGAGCGATCCAGGTGCTTATTGAAATAGAGTTGCAGGGTGGAGTCGGAGGTTTGCTTCAGGCTGTCCGCTTTGAGGGTCAATAGATCATAGCCGGAAATATGTATGGAGTTCTGCTTTCCCGGCGTGCCGCCGCTAGTATCTATCGAGGCCGACCAATTGAACAGACCGCCGCATATCGACTCAGGATCTATTCTTTCTAATGACCAACCGCCCTGCTTTTTGACGAAACTTCGGTACCATAGATCCGAGTAATCCAGCGAGTCGATAACCAGGCTGTCCGGACTTAAAAGCCTGATCATTTCACCGGCATTATTAAGTGCTGGCCATGGAGAGATTCCGTTTAGATTTCCGTAGCTTATAAAGTCGGAAGTATCCGACCTGGCACATAAAATAAGGAAGGTTCCCGGAGCCATATTTACATCTCCTATGGTGGCTTGGGTGGTCCTGTCGGCTAATATCCAGCCTTTTAAAGAAGTATTTTCGCCGCTCTTGTTAAATAGCTCTACAAACTCTGCATCTGGCAGTTGTATTGCAGGGGAAGGGTCTGGAAAGATTTCATTGATGATAAGATCGCCTCGCTTTGCGCGATACGGACTGGTATAATTGAATGTTACAGTATTATGCTCTGAAATAACATTGCCTTGCAGATCTTTTACATTATTTGCGGTGATTTGATATAAGCCTGTAGATAGGTTTTGAGTGAATTTTAGCAGGAATTTTGATGGATCAGAACTGATCAGTACCGAGTCGGGTTTATGCAAAGAATCGTTTAAGGAGAAATTGTTAGTATCTGTGGCCGATACTGTGTCCATGGGCTCATTAAATGAGATTTCCACAGTGTTCGAATCAACGCTTGATGCAGATACAAGCTGGGGGGGAATACTGTCGATTTCGATCGCTTTGATATGCAAATCATCGAAAAAATGCTTCTTGTGGAAACTAGCGGTCGACTGCTGGATGTAAATACCAAAATGACTGCTGGTCGTATAACTGAGGTCGGTTATGCTGCCTTCGGTATAGTACGCAGTGTCGCTGTTGACAATTTGGCGTTCCAAGCTAAACAGGCCATTTTCATCCCTACAGATCCTGACTTTAATAATACTATTGGAAGATTTCACTGTGTTATCACTGCCGTCAATAATTTTTACAGCACTTGCGGCTATACCCGCTCGTTTATAGAGACTTATTTCATCATCTGTATTGCCTATTCTCACGAAATAGCCTTGAATAGAAGGGCTTTGCAAGTCAGCCTGGTCTGAGATCAGATAAACATCTATGTAATTTGCGTTTGAAGTGTTGAATTGCAGCTTTACCCAGAACTCCCATGTCGCACTCATCGCCAATGAGTTTTCCGTACTCAGATAAAAGCTGCTACCTGCTGTCGATGAATTGGAACGCAGTCGTTGATCTGAAATTTCAAAATCCCTACCCGAATTACTTCCCTGCCAGGTGGGGTTTGAGGTAAAGTCACCGTCAGAAAAGTCTTCACTCAGTTGGGCGAGACCTATACTATATGAAAGGCAAAACAAGATCAGGAGATAATATTTCATCTGTTTGTTTTTCTTGGTAGTTTTGCGGCAGAATTTGGCGGTTAGCATCCCTGGATAAAGATCAGATAGATAGCGTTTTGGTATTTATAGAAATGAGTTTGCGGTATGATATGCCCGGTTTGCGGCAGGTGTGGCTGGCTTTTGTTTATGCCAGGTAAAAATAAGAGGAAACGCTATGCTAACGTGTCGTTTAAATAAAGAAACAATACAAAATTTAGCATCTTTGTCGATTATAGTTTGTAAACATTTAAAAACAAAAGAAAAATGAAAGTCGCAGTAGTAGGCGCTACAGGCCTGGTTGGGTCGGTGATGTTAAGGGTTTTAGCAGAGCGCAATTTCCCCGTGAGTGAACTGATTCCCGTGGCCTCTGATAAGAGTGCCGGTAAACAGATTGAATTCAAGGGAAAGAAGTATACTGTGGTTACCATGGATGATGCGATAGCGCTGAGACCTGATGTTGCTTTGTTTTCAGCCGGAGGAGGAACCTCGCTTGAGAACGCACCCCGCTTTGCTGAAGTGGGGACGACGGTAATTGATAATTCTTCAGCGTGGAGAATGGATCCTACCAAGAAGCTGGTGGTGCCCGAGGTAAATGCAAGTGAGATTACCTCATCGGATAAGATCATTGCCAACCCTAATTGTTCTACCATCCAGATGGTTGTGGTGCTTAAACCTCTCCACGAGAAATATAAAATTAAGAGAGTTGTTGTCTCTACCTATCAATCAGTGACCGGTACCGGGGTGAAAGCTGTAGATCAGATGATGAATGAGCGTAAGGGAGTAGACGGACCAATGGCTTATCCTTATCCAATTGACCTTAATGTGATTCCACAGATTGATGTATTTCAGGAGAACGGCTATACCAAGGAAGAGATGAAAATGGTATTGGAAACGAAGAAGATCCTTGGCGATGACTCCATACAAGTAACTGCAACCACTGTTCGTATCCCGGTTATGGGTGGCCACTCTGAATCTGTTAATATCGAGTTTGCTAATGATTTCGATCTTGCAGAAGTAAGAGCTATACTCGAAAAGGAGGAGGGACTATTGGTTGTTGATGATCCGGCAAATCTAAAGTATCCTATGCCTAAAGATGCACATGAAAAAGATGAGGTTCTGGTAGGGCGAATCAGGCGCGATGAATCCCAAGCCAATAGCCTTAATCTATGGATTGTGGCAGATAATCTACGTAAAGGAGCCGCCACCAATGCGATTCAGATTGCTGAATATTTACTAAAGAACAAGCTGATTTAGGAGATTTAATGGCGATTCCTAAAACTCTCTGCGGATTTTAACCAAACAATTCAGCCAACTCGCTTAAAACAGAGCTAGTTGGCTGAATATAGTCTCAAGAAGTCTACGAAATTCGATGCTAAGATCAAGGCTCGGCTCATAAAACGCTTTTAAAAGGTCTCAATGATACGAACGGCTATCGCCGGTTTGGAATTGCTGGCCAGGGCAATTTGGTTTTCAAGTATATTCTCCATCACAATACTCGCTGAACCGAGCAGACCTGCATCCTGACCCAGATTCGAAAGCTTGATTTTTACCCGCTCTCTTATTCTGGTCATGCAATAGGTATTCATAGAATGCCGCATAGGGATCGTTATATATTGTTTCGCAGCAGTAATTTTTCCTCCCAGGATAATAAGTTCCGGATTAAATAGCTGAATGAGGGTGGCGGTAGCCTTTCCGAGGCTACGACCCATATCAGAAAGGATGCTAATCGCATATTGATCGCCATTATTCGCTGCGTTGATAATCGTACTTGGCTCGATGCTTTCTATCTCTTCCTCTGTTAGACTAGAGAGAATGGAAGTTTCGCCGTTGCGGATGCCTTCCTTGGCGTTTCGTGTCAGCGCGATTCCTGATGCCACCGTCTCGAGGCAGCCGCGTTTACCACAATAGCATAGTTCACCGCCATTAACAAAGGGGATGTGTCCGATCTCGCCAGCAAATCCGGAGGCACCACTTTGTAATTTGCCGTCCATAATAATTCCTACGCCGATACCCCAGTCGATCAGAAGAACCAGAACATTCTTTTTCCCGGCTGCCAGGCCGAAGCGAAATTCAGCCAGGGCGTTGGTCTTTACGTCATTCTGAATACATACAGGTTTATTGAATTTTTCTTCTAAAGTTTTTTGTAAAGTTTTGGGATTGCCTTCTGAAAACAAGTAGGTATAGTTTTGGCCGGCGTCCTTATCAATCAGACCCGGCATACTGATACCCACCCCAACCAGCTTACTGGTATCGATGCCGGAGCAGTGAATTAAGCTATCCGCAAATTCATGTAGCTGGTCCACGGTACTTTGATCTTCTGTGATTTGCAGAGGAAAACTACGGATACCGGTAATATTATTATTGTTATTGTCGAGAACAGCCATAACCGTTTTGAAGCGATCGATCTCTATACATAGTACATAAAAAGAATGGTCTGTTAAGGAATATAGCTCTGGCTTTCGCCCACCTATAGAACGCCCTTTGCCCTTTTTCTTGAGAAGGCCTTCCTGTAGAAGCTCATTAATAAGAATTAGGGACGTCGGAGAGCTGATATTCAATAGTCTGCAAATCTCCGCATTAGATTTTGCGCCGTCTGTATAGATTAGTTTAACCAGTCTGACTTTTTGTAGGTATTTCTTCTTTTCGATATTACTGAGAGCATCAAGATGACTCTTGTCTGCAACGATTGATTTCATTAATGAGCCGACCAATTTTTTTGACATATTTACTATTTATTTTTATCATTTCATAGAAATGAATCTCAATGGCTAATAATAGGAATAATTATTAGTTTATAGCTAATCATTTGAATTAAAAGGAATTCTATTGCAATATTGGTAATTT
>CAZFQV010000018.1:0-16692 GCA_964521175.1 uncultured Sphingobacterium sp. | reverse complement strand
CTATCTCAGTACCATTTTATAATGTCTGATTCCTGCTTCTTCAAACTCATCCCCTTCCTGCGAAAATCCAAATCTTTGGTATAGATGCATCGCCTGTAGCTGGGCATGAAGATAAATACTGGTCGCGTCAGACGGTATGGCGCCCAGGACTGCTTGAACGAGAGCTGCACCTGCACCCCTATTTCGGTATTCCTTCAAAACGGCAAATCTTTCGAGTTTTATTCCCTGCTCGGTTCTTCGCCAGCGTGCGGCCCCTACAGGCAGTCCATTCATCGTACAAAGAAAATGAACCGAATCCTCTTCGAATTCCCATTCCAGTTCAGGCGGACAACTCTGCTCTTCCACAAAGACCTTCGTGCGAATAGCATGAACCTGGTGTAATGAACTGTTATTATTGACTCGCTCTACACGGATTTCATCATGCATTTTTATTTGCAGTGGTTTTAATTTTACTTTTTGAGGCTTCAGAGGATTCTGCAGTCCTTTTTTTCATCACCGGGCTGTTATCTGCCCCCGGGTTTAATGCGCTGGCAAATGCTTTCTTCTTAGCCTGTTTATAGCGACTGATTTTTTTTGCAAAATCGATAGAGTGAGAGGTGTGGATATCATTCTCTTTTTCGGACAGATCGGAAAGTGCCTCATAAAACTTATGGAGCCTGTCGAGCTCTTCTTCGGTCATATCCTCGAGGTCGACCATCCTGTTACTCGCTCTTTCATCCGCAGCAATGAGCTCGTTAAGCTTCAACTGTATGGCTTTACTATCCTTGTTTTGTGATTTCTGAATTAAAAATACCATCAGAAATGTAACGATCGTCGTACCCGTGTTAATCACGAGCTGCCATGTTTCCGAATAATCGAAGAATGGGCCAGACAAGGCCCAAACCAGGATAAGCAGGAATGCACCTGTAAAGGCGTATGGACTACCGGCCCATGATGTGATCTTATTTGAAAATCGTTCAAAAAAGCTGAGTCTTTTTCTCTTTCCATTCATAGATTAATTTATTAAGAAGCTCAATATGGATATCCGGCACAACAATCGCCATTACGATTGGTTTAATTATAGCCTGTCATTTACATTAATACAATTCAGATCTTCAAATGCCTCGGTGAGACGTTTCACAAAATTTTCTTCTCCCTTTCTAAGCCAGACACGGGGATCATAATACTTTTTATTAGGAGAGTCGTTCCCATCAGGATTTCCGATTTGTCCTTGCAAATACGCTTCCTTAGACTGGTAATAATCCTTGATTCCCTCCCAAAATGCCCATTGCATATCGGTGTCAATATTCATTTTGATGGCTCCGTAAGAGATAGCCTCGCGGATCTCAGCACGGGATGAGCCTGAGCCCCCGTGGAAGACAAAATTAATTGGCTTTTCCGCCTCCAGACCCAGCTCTTTACGAAGATGATCTTGCGAATTCTTAAGTATAATTGGTTGCAGTTTCACATTCCCCGGTTTATACACCCCGTGCACATTGCCAAATGCCGCGGCAACGGTGAATTTATCACTAATAGTGCTCAGCTCTTTGTATGCGTAAGACACCTCAGAGGGTTGGGTATACAGTTTAGAACTGTCTACATCAGTGTTATCCACACCGTCTTCCTCACCGCCCGTTACACCAAGCTCAATCTCGAGAGTCATGCCCATTGCAGACATCCTGGCCAGATATCTTTTACTGATCTCAATATTCTCTTCAATGGATTCCTCCGACAGATCTAGCATATGGGATGAAAAAAGAGGTTTACCATGTTCCGCAAAGAATTTTTCTCCATGATCCAGCAGACCGTCTATCCAGGGGAGCAATTTTTTAGCTGCGTGATCAGTATGTAATATCACCGCTACCCCATAGTGCTCTGCCAAAAGATGGACATGCATGGCAGCGGATACACCTCCCAAAATGCAGGCCTGTAGTTGTTCATTGTTGAGCGATTTGCCCGCATAGAACTGAGCCCCTCCATTAGACAATTGGATCATTACCGGCGAATTCACTGCACGAGCAGTTTCCATTACCGCATTGATAGAGTTTGTGCCAATAACGTTTACTGCAGGTAGCGCAAACTGATGTCTTTTAGCAGCTTCAAATAATGCCTGAACTGCATCCCCATGTATTACTCCTTTTAATTGCTTTAAGTCCATTCTCCTAATTTAAATATTGATCAACCAGTTTAAATATTGAATACCGAAGTTATGAAAAAATAGCCTCATGTTCCATATAAACGCCTGGCATTCGCAATATCTGTTTAACATATCAATCAATCGCTTTGTGTGGCGCTTGCTTTCTTAAAATTTTTGTTTCTTTGTACGTTATATAAATATCCAAAATGGCCTGGTTCAAGAGAGAAAAAAAGGGGATAATAACTTCGACCGAAGAGAAAAAGGAAATACCCGATGGCATGTGGAACAAATGTCCGTCATGTAAAAAGCCGCTGCATTATGCAGAACAGGTTGAAAATAAATATGTTTGCCACTACTGTGGATACCATCTGCGAATAGGGTCTAAAGAATACTTTGAAATACTATTCGACGACAACCAGTTCACCGAACTTTTTGCAAATCTCCGTTCCGGGGATCCGTTAAACTTTAGTGACACAAAAAAATATACTGAAAGACTCGAAGAAAGTTACCAAAAGACAGGCCTTAATGACGCAATCCGATCAGCCACCGGTAAGCTCGGAGGTCAGGAACTGGTGATCGCCTGTATGGATTTCAGTTTCATTGGCGGCTCTATGGGCTCTGTGGTAGGAGAAAAAATTGCACGATCGATCGATTACAGCATTGCCCATAAAATCCCATTTCTAATGATCTCAAAATCCGGTGGTGCCCGCATGATGGAAGCCGCATTTTCATTGATGCAAATGGCCAAGACATCGGCTAAGCTAGCGCTGTTAAGCAAAGCCAAAATACCTTATATTTCTTTACTCACCGATCCTACAACAGGCGGCGTTACTGCATCTTATGCCATGCTGGGCGACATTAATATTTCAGAGCCGGGTGCTTTAATTGGTTTTGCAGGGCCCAGAGTCATTAAGGAGACTATTAAAAAAGATCTTCCAAAAGGGTTTCAGACTTCTGAGTTTGTCTTGGAGCATGGCTTTCTCGACTTCATCGTGG
This sequence comes from uncultured Sphingobacterium sp., assembly GCA_964521175.1. Lineage (GTDB taxonomy): Bacteria > Bacteroidota > Bacteroidia > Sphingobacteriales > Sphingobacteriaceae > Daejeonella. The sequence goes on along the minus strand of CAZFQV010000018.1, from coordinate 13,580 downwards.
ATCGTCGGCAGATGAAATCAAAACTTGCTTCGTTTCTGAAGATGATGAACACCTGATACTGATACCTAACACCTAACACCTAACACCTCCTTCAACTTCTCCACGACGTAATCAATTTCTTCCCTGGTATTAAATTTACTAAAAGAAAAACGGACTGCAGGTCTGTCGGCATTAGCATGGATGCTGCTGAGTACATGGGAACCGATATTAGTACCCGAGCTACAGGCACTGCCCCCCGAAACAGAAATACCGGCGATGTCTAAACTAAACAATAACATCTCAGCCATTTCCATTTCCGGGAATGATACATTAAGTACAGTGTACAGGCTTTTTTCAGGATCTATTTCCCCGTTAAATTCAATTCCCGGGATTTCTGCCCGGAGCCTGCTCATCATATAAGATTTCAGACCCTGGATATACTCCCGATGTTCATCCATCTTCTCGTAGGCGATTTCCAGCGATTTGGCTAAGCCCACGATGCCATACACATTTTCGGTACCGCCACGCATATTCCGTTCCTGTGATCCACCAAAGATCAACGGGTTAATCCGGATGGCATGATTCACATATAAAAATCCTACACCCTTCGGCCCGTGTAGCTTATGGGCAGAGCAGGCTAAAAAATGGACTTTCAGCGCTCTCAGATCGTGCGGGTAATGCCCGATCGTCTGCACCGTATCACAGTGGTATATCGCATGGTACTGCTCACAAAGGTCGCCCACGGCCAGTATGTCGGTAATCGTACCTAACTCATTATTGGCTTGCATCAAAGAGACCAGGCTTTTCTCCTCAGATTTCAAAAGGTCTTCAAGATGTTCTAAATCAGGATTGCCTTTTTCATCCGTGGTAACATAGCTGAGCTTAATCAAGCCGTTCTTTTCCATATCCTGCAGCGTATGAAGTACGGCATGATGTTCCACCGCGGAGGTAATGGCATGTCTGATCCCCAGATTCGCAATACCACTACGAATGGCCATATTATGAGCTTCAGTACCGCTGGAAGTGAAGAAGAACTCTGCAGGAGAGGCATGCAACAAACGCGCGACGGTTTTACGGGCGGCTTCGATCAGTGTTCGAACCTCCCGACCATGAGCATGTATAGATGAGGGATTGCCATACTGGCTTTCCATCACCTCGGTCATTACTTTTATAACCTCCTTATCTAAAGGGGTAGTTGCCGCATTGTCTAGGTAAACCCGCATAATCTTAAGTTAACCTCAGTATTTCTTTAATATCAGCGATGATCTTCTGAGCCAGTGCATTTGCAGCCTCTTCAGAAGCACCTTCTGAGTATATTCTGATGATGGGTTCTGTGTTTGAGCGGCGCAAATGCACCCATTCTTTATCAAATTCAATTTTCAAGCCGTCTATAGTACTAAAAGGCTGATCTCTATATCGCTTCTCGACGTCCAGCAAAAGCGCATCGATATCCATCTCAGGCGTCAGAGTAATCTTATTCTTTGAGATAAAATAGGAAGGCAATTCAGACCGGAGCGCAGAAACAGACTTATGACTCCCTGCCAGGTGAGTCAGGAATAACGCTATTCCAACCAGCGCATCTCTACCATAATGTGATTCGGGGTAAATTACTCCTCCGTTTCCTTCTCCTCCGATGACCGCATCAACCTCCTTCATTTTGTTAACTACGTTTACCTCTCCTACGGCGGCAGCATGATATGTTCCGCCGTATTTTTCGGTTACATCCCTCAGGGCGCGGGTGGATGACAGATTTGAGACAGTGCTCCCCGGGGTATGCTGCAGCACATAATCAGCAACGGCAACAAGGGTGTATTCTTCACCGAACATAGTGCCATCTTCACAAACAAAACAAAGGCGATCAACATCCGGATCAACGGCGATACCCAGATCTGCCCTTTTAGCCAGAACCTCTCTGGAAAGAGCGGTGAGATTTTCAGGAAGCGGCTCCGGATTGTGAGGAAAATCCCCGTCAGGTTCACAATACAATTCATATACAGTTTCAACGCCTAGTGCCTTCAGCAATGCAGGTACAAATATGCCACCCGAAGAATTCACACAATCAATTGCGATTTTGAAGCCGGCCTTCCTAATGAGCCCGGTGTTCACAAGCGGCAGGGCAAGCACCTTATCGATATGTTTTCGCAGGTAAGTATCATCATATCTCACTTTTCCTAAACGGTCAACATCAGCATATTCCAGGTCGGTTTGCTCTGCTAACAACAATACTTCTTGTCCATCAGTATCTGATATAAACTCCCCCTGATGGTTCAACAGCTTCAGTGCATTCCATTGCTTCGGGTTATGACTTGCTGTCAGGATAATCCCTCCCCCGGCACCTTCATCAGGCACCGCAAGTTCAACGGTTGGCGTGGTCGATAAGCCAATATCAATCACATCAACACCTATACTCTGGAGAGTACCGACTACCAGGTTTCTTACCATTTCGCCTGATATGCGAGCATCCCTGCCGATTACAATTTTATTCTTGCCTCCATTTTTTAAAATCCACCGACCAAAAGCGGCAGTATACTTTACAATGTCCACTGGTGTCAGGCCCATGCCTGCGCTCCCTCCGATAGTACCCCTTATTCCTGAGATTGATTTAATTAACGTCACGTTTCTGATTTTAAGCCCAAAAATAACAAATCCGACGCAGACCCGCACTCTAAAACACTAAATGTCTATATTTGCCAACTAACTCTAGGATCTCGGTATGCCTAAAAAATGGTTTCAAAACTGGTTTAACTCCCCATATTATCACATTTTGTATCATCAACGAAATGATGAAGAAGCGGAGTTCTTTATTGACAATCTCTGTGAATACCTAAAACCGGGAACTGGCGCTCGTCTACTGGATATTGCTTGCGGACGGGGCAGACACTCGGTATACCTGAACAAGAAAGGCTACGATGTCACCGGAATTGACCTGTCGGTATCTAGTATTCGCTTCGCACAGCAATTTGAAAACGATAAGCTTCGCTTTTTTGTGCATGATATGCGCTATCTTTTCTATATCAATTATTTCGATTTTGCGTTTAATCTTTTTACCAGCTTTGGCTATTTTGAAAGCGAGAAAGATCACGTGAATGCTTTGAAAATATTTAGGAAGTCACTCAAAAAAGAAGGAATATTTGTACTCGATTATTTTAATAGCGAGAAGATTCTCAGGAATCTGTCGCCACAAGAAGTCAAACATGTCGACGGAATAGATTTTTACATAAGTAAGAAAGTCAGCGAAAAAAAAATTATCAAAAGCATTTCTTTTGAACATAAAAACAAGGACTATTCTTTTAAGGAAGAGGTGATGGCCTTCAGTCTGCATGATTTTGAGAGAATGTTCAAAAAGAGCGGCTTTAAGATTGTACATATATTCGGAGACTATTCGCTGGCTTCGTATGATGAAAGCAGATCTGACCGACTTATATTAGTCTGTAGCAAAGCTGATGATTGAGCAGTTAAACTTATTCGACCAGAGTATCTTTTTCGCCATAAACCATGGTTTGGCCAATCCATTCTTCGACTGGCTGATGCCCCTTTTGAGAAATCGATATTTTTGGACTCCTCTTTATCTGTTTATTATTATCTTTTTCATTAGAAACTACGGCAGACAAGGATGGCTATTAATAATTTTCATGCTACTTACTTTCGCTCTTTCAGACTATATCTCCTCGTCGGTAATCAAGCCTGCATTCCAAAGAATCCGCCCTTGTAATGATCCGGGTTTGAAGGATAGTGTAAACAGTCTGATCGCATGCGGATCCGGTTTTAGCTTTCCATCCTCCCATGCAGCTAATCATTTCGGGCTTGCAGTATTTTTAATTACGCTTTTCAGTCATAAGTGGAAATACATCACCAGCTTAGCTATACTTTGGGCTTTTTCTGTCAGTTTCGCACAGGTTTATGTGGGCGTTCATTACCCCGGTGATATTATGTTCGGTGCTATGCTAGGGAGTATGATTGGATATATAACAGGCACAATTTTACTTAATCTGAGCGCTTTTTACCAATGGAAACCTGGGAACTAATTTTGCTTTTTGCCGGTGCATTCTTTGGCGGATCGGCGGTATTTCTATTCAAAAACACTAATGCAAGCCAGTTAAAGCTTATTTTATCATTCAGCGGAGCTTATTTATTCGCAATAACACTGCTCCATCTGATACCGGATGTCTACGGCTCTGGTGAACCGCATATTGGTTTATATATACTAGCCGGATTTATGCTCCAAATACTCATGGAACAGTTCTCTGAGGGCATCGAACACGGACATATTCACAAACACAGTCAGGATCATTACGCATTTCCGTTAGGTATTATGATCAGCTTATGCCTACATGCTTTTCTTGAGGGCATGCCTCTTGCAGGGAAACAGCATAGAGAATTGGTCTATGGCATAGCGTTGCATCACATTCCAGCTGCATTTGCCTTAGTCAGCATACTGCTTCAACACCATTCAGGGAAAACTAAAGTTTTTGTTATGCTTACCCTGTTTGCCCTGATGACTCCGCTTGGCTATATCCTGAGTTTTCAGATTAGTGAAGGCTTCCTTACCAATATTGATCTGTATTTCGATAAGATCATGGCCGTAGTCATTGGTATCTTCCTTCATATCTCAACCACCATCTTATTTGAATCCAGCGTAGATCACAAGTTTAATGTAAAAAAGATAGTCGCGGTAGTGCTAGGGATAGCCATTGCTTTGTTCGGGTATTTTTTTGCCTGAGTCTGATGGTATTTCTATCCTCTCATTCTGTCTAACATGGAGCTTAACAGGCCAGCATCCTCATCAGAGATATTGTTTTCCAAAATCTCTCGTGACGAAAGCTCAGTATCTAATTTCTTAAGCAACTCAAGTCCCTTTTCACTGATTATTATATCAACTGCTCTTCGATCCCGCTCATTGACTGTCCGCTGAACCAGCCCCTTGGCAACTAATCGATCCACAATACGCGAGGCATCAGACATCTTATCCAGCATCCTTTCTTTAAGAAGGTTGATCGTTGCAGGAGCGGGGTATTGTCCGCGCAATATTCTCAGTATATTAAACTGCTGCAGGGTAATCTTATACTTATTCAGGCGGTGTTTCAGGTGGTTGGTTAACCACCCATAGGTGTATATTAAATTAACTATTACTTTATGGTGATTATTTTCATACTTATTGTTAACTATCTCTTTTTCAATTTCCATAATAAGCCTTATTAAAAATAACTAATTTTCCCCGGGTGCAGAATTCTTTTTTTTACCATATTGCCAGGGGCAATGTCTGCACCGGTTCTTACAGCAAGTTCCTCTTTTCAAATGATATTTTTCGGTAAATACCATAGTGCCCTTGGGATCAAAATAAAAATCTTCTCCTTCTATTAACATGCGTCCATCAATTTAACGATGATCTGGCTTTGAAAATGCTCTTGCAGATGCCGTCCGTTGCCATGCAAGGTCCATACCTGCTCAGGCTTGACCCGCTCTATCATGGTGAGAATGCCTTGCCAATCCACGTGATCTGAAATCAGTAGCTGAAGACCCGAATCTACCTGTAGATTTTTCCATCCGGACGCAAATGCTCTAACCACATTTTTTGCCCGGATATAACTACGAAACGTCAATGGCGGCACAATATAGATAAAGCCTTGATCTGCTTGCTTCATTGCTTTGCGTGTATAGGGTTCATACCGACCCGGTGCATAGCCAAACGACTCATAAATTTTATTCAGCGGCAAGATAGAATGATGCACGAGAACCTTTTTGTCGGGACAATGATCGGTAATCAGACGGATCATGCGTTGAGCCTTACCCAGCGCATATGATCCCAATAGAACGTTATGATCAAAGGCGTTGAGTTTACAAATCTCATCCTCTGCCTCAGGGTGCTTTATACCGGGGTCGGCAAAAGTCGCCTCGGTGATCAGCACATCAGCAGGGATAAACGTCAGATCTTCACATGTAGCATCCCGCTGCAACTTATAATCGCCCGTGTAAAGGTAACTTACTCCCCCGTATTTCATCAGCACCTGGGCCGATCCAAGAATATGTCCGGCTGGAAAAAACCGAATTTCTACCCCATTCAAAAGGAAAGGTTCGTCAAAGTCTTTGATCAAAAAATTACGGCCTGCATTCTTCTGATAACGGTGCTGCATAATGACTTGAGTGGCTGCAGTACAATAAACATTTGTATTGCCCCTTGCAGCATGGTCGCCATGCGCATGGGATATTACAGCCCGGCCTACAGCTGTAGGAGGGTCTATATAAAAATCACCCACCCGGCAATACAAACCATCCCTATCCAGGGTCAGAAAATTATTGAGAATCATTTCGCCAGACTTAGAAATAGACGGTGCAGGCTTAGCACCTGGGGTATGAGCAATGTTTTCTCATCATTTATAATGGTATGATCCGCTAGTTTTTCTTTTTGTGCGTCGGTAAACTGCCTGTTCATTCTCAATTTCACTTCTGCAGCGCTGATCCCATCACGTTCAGTCACTCTTTCAATCCGGAGATCTTCAGGAGATTTTACAAGAACCGTGTGCCCACACTTTTTGTAAAACTCACTCTCAAATAGCAATGCAGCTTCTTTGACGACATATTTAGCATCAGCCTGCAAGATAACCCAATGATCAAACGCCCTGAATACGGCAGGGTGCACCAGGCTGTTGAGTGTCTTCAACTCTTCCTCATCATTAAAAACAATCGACGCTATGTACTTTCGGTTGAGCTGTCCTGTACCAGAATAAGCATTTTTACCAAAAGCTTTGATGATACCGGCCTTGAGCTGCTCATCCGTGTTCATCATAGTTTTAGCAGCCTCGTCAGCGTAAAAGACAGGGATACCGAACACTTCGAACATCTTACATATCGTGGTCTTACCGCTTCCAATACCTCCTGTTATGCCTACTTTTAACATTTATCTCTGAATGATAAAATCAACGTTCTGGGGTTCTATACGTATCAACTTGCAGAACTCGGGGAAGCGATCTAGTTTCACGGGAAGCTGTTTATAAGACTGATTCGCCCATTTATCCAGATCTACACTAACTTCAAAAAAATCACGATCGATTAACGCATATTCGCCTAGCGACACCATCATTGTTATCCTGACCTTATCAGGTAGTAGTTTAATATCATTGTAATTATGGTTATTCAGAATTTTTATCGGCACTTCAACCGTCTTTTCTGTAAACTCTTCTACTCTGATCTTGATGTCGGCCAGCGATGGATAAATATTGATATTCGCTTTTAAAGGTTGTTTCATCGCCACTTTCTGGCTGATGTCGCCGGAAACATTCTTAAGCTTAAGGGTGTCGGTTTTCCAAACTGTTATCGACCTCAGGTCTTCGACAGGACCGGTGATAGTGACATAGGCAGGGTTGATCTTTATGGAATCTGAAATGCCATATTGTTTAAGAAACTGAAGATCATGCAATAACACAATAGGTACTTTTTTGACCACTCTTGAAGAAAAATCAAAATAAAGAGTATCGGGCTGGATATAAACTATTTTCTGGGTTGAACTAAACTGCCGGTTAATATATCCCAACTGGTCGGAAAGGTTAATAAAAGTCTGCTTGCTTAAGTCTTTCAGATCCACATCTATGGACTCGGGGCTTATACGGAGGCGTGAAAACAGTAATTGCCACCCGGTACCTTCAATTTGCAAGGTCACCGTATCAGACTGCAGCGGATGGAAAGCTTTATTCTCAGGAAAATGCACATAGCGCAACACAGTTCTTGCCTGGTAATTATATCTATTAGATAGGGCGAAGAACAGCCATGCTCCAATTGCCAAGACCAGACAAATGAAGAACAACGATAATCTCCGGCGTTCAGACTGACTAAATTTTATAAACGGCATGCCATGCTGATATTATTTAAATTTAGCTAAATAAAAACGCCGCCTCAAATGAAGCGGCGTCGCAGTATTTGTTTTCTATTTACTGACCGGGTTGTTCAGAGCTTTGGAAGCTTCCAGCGAGATTGACGATTTTTCAAAACGGATTTTTGTTCCGCTTTCAACCTCAATCAAAAAGGTTGTATCGCTGACCTCAACAACTTTTCCATGTATCCCGGAAGCGGTAATCACCCGGTCGCCCTTCTTTAATTCTTCCACGTATTTTTTATGATCTTTTGCCTTCTTCATCTGAGGCCTGATCATAAAGAAGTAAAACACTCCAATGATCAATATCATAGGAAGAAATTGACCTAACTGTTGCATATCCATATTTGTTTTTGGTTAATTAGTTACTTGCCGTGGAAGAATTAACCACATTGCCAAGAATATTTACTTGTGTTAATTCAGGTACGGTGTTAGCGGTAATGGTAATCACTTTATTCTGCATACCAGGCTTACCGGCACTGTCAAACACTACGCTGAGAACGCCTTCGGCTCCGGGAGCGATTGGTTCTTTAGAATAACTAGGTATCGTACATCCGCAGGTGGCAGTAGCGCTTGTTATAATTAGCGGACTCTTCCCTGTGTTTTTAAATTTAAAGTCATACGAAACCTTTTCACCTTCATTGATCTGCCCGAAATCAAAAGTCTCTTTTTCAAATTTAAAAACCGGCGCATCAGCCTCAGCCGGATTCGATGCTGTTTCTGTTTCTACTGCAGTGGTTTCTACAGGTGTCCGGTTAGTGTTATTGCATGCAGCAAAAACTACCAGACAGGTAATGGATAAGATAATTTTTTTCATTTTTATTATTCTATTAATCCCCTGCCAACCTTACGAATTTTTCCTTTCGTCTTAAGATCAGCTAAAATTTTGTCTAAAATACCATTTATAAACGAATTACTTTTAGGGGTACTAAACTCTTTTGCTATCTCGATGTACTCATTCATTGTAACTTTTATAGGGATAGAAGGGAAATGTATAAGCTCTGCGATGGCCATTCTCATCAATATGGTATCGATAATAGATATTCTCTCAGCTTCCCAGTTTTTAGTCTTTTGCGCTATAATAACTTGATATTCAGATTCAAATGCGACAGTTTTATTGAATAATTCTAATATAAAAGGGCGGTCGTCGTCCCAGTTCGGACATACCTCTGCCAGCTTATTCATCGCAAGATCTTCGTTTGAAAAATTCTTAAGAGTTTTCGCCATCAGTGCCTGTAAAACCTCTTTGTCTATTGGCCAGTTGATAAATTTCTCTTCAAAGATCTCTTCGATGCCCGGTGATTTAAGAATGAGTTTCTTAAATATAAACTTTATGATGTCCTTATCGCCCTTCAGCGAATGAGTCGTCTGATTAAAATAATCTTTATACTCATCAGAGTTCTTTAATGCGATGAAGACAGACCTGCTTACTTCCGGGTCAAAATCCCAGGATATCTTATATTTCTTCACACCAGCGAGGTATTCCTGATTCATCAGCAAAGCGCGGATAAAAAGATTGCTCCTGAGTTTGTCGCTTGCTTTCAGGTCATCCTCGGAAGGCAAGTATTTGTTTGCCCGCCCTTCTGCGTCAGTTATACTATAGTCTGCCACTTCCACAAGGAGGGAAAGTAACCAGATATACATTTCGTATACCTTATCGACGCTCTGCAGCAGAGCCTTTTCATATCGGCTTACCTCTTTCAGCTCAGATTGCTGATAAGAATATAAAACCTGTAATACTTTAACCCGCAGGTGTCTTCTATTTAACATGTATAAGAACGGCTAGAAATAATAGCACCTGAAATTAACAACAGGCTTTAATTTTTCGGATGTCTTCTATCCTTTTTTCGGCAATCTTGTTAGCTGCCTGGTGTGTTGGTATACTGTCTTGTTTTGATTTCTGTAGTACTCTTCTTGTTGCCTCGTATATATTCTCGGCCATCTGCAGAGTTTTCTTCTTATTAAACCCGGCTATTTCAGAATAACAATTAATCAGACCTCCTGCATTGATCAGATAATCAGGTGCATAGACTATCCCTTTCTCGAGTAGCATCTTGCCATGCAACTCTTCATCAGCCAGCTGGTTATTCGCTGAACCCGCGATAATAGAGCATTTAAGGCGATCGATGGTTTCTGTATTGACCGTAGCACCCAGTGCGCAGGGTGAATAGATGTCTATGTCTAAATCAAATAGATTATTGTTGGATATGGCTTCAGCACCATATCTCTGCGCCACCTGTTGGAGAAGTTCCTCATTGATGTCACTAATATAAACCTTGGCATTCTCATTTCGAAGCAAACCCACCAAATTTTCCCCGACATTACCAATTCCCTGAACTGCGACAGATCTCCCGGCCAGGCTATCGTTTCCAAAAACTTCCTTTACGGCAGCTTTGATCCCCATAAACACTCCTTTAGCGGTTACCGGGGAAGGGTCTCCGCTACCTCCTATTGATTCAGGAATACCGGTGACGTATTGCGTCTCCATTCGGATGTATTCCATATCTTTCGGATTGGTACCCACGTCTTCTGCCGTTATGAAAGAGCCGTTCAAATCTCCAATGAAGCGACCGAATCTTCGCATTAGCGCCTCGCTCTTATCTAGATGACTATCACCAATAATCACTGCTTTACCTCCTCCAAGATTCAGTCCGGTTATAGCAGCTTTATAAGTCATGCTCCGCGAAAGACGCAATACATCATTTAACGCCTCTGCCTCGGTTTTATAGGCAAACATTCGGGTTCCCCCTAATGCAGGCCCCAGAGTAGTATCATGAATCGCAATAATTGCCTTTAGGCCTGTCGTTGGGTCACTGCAAAAAACTACTTTCTGATGTCCGGATGTTTCAAGCTTATTAAATACTGAATGTTCGTCAAACTGTGATAATACCATATTGTTGCCTCATCTTTACGTCACAAAAGTAGTAAAATTTCCATATTCTACCTGCTTTACTCGACATGAAAGTCTTCAATCGAAGGCTTGGGTGAATAAAATATTACAATAGTGACTATTTTTTAATAAAAATCCTGATCCTGAAATGTAAATCACAAATTCTGGCTAATTTTGACACTCAACGATCCGATGAAAGAACTCGCTTACCTTAATAAATTTTTCTATAAATATCGCTGGCGTTTACTCCCGGGAGTCGTTTTCGTGGTGATTTCCAATATTTTTGGAGTAATACCTGCCCAGGTGATACGACTTGCATTTGATCTTGTCACAGAGAACATTGCCGTCTACAGGCTTTTCGACGGGTTTGACCGGCAAATTATCATTAAGGAAATCTTTGGTCAAAGCTTACTGCTTTTTGGCGCAATGGTGTTGTTACTTGCCCTATTACGCGGGATTTTTCTATTCTTTATGCGTCAAACGATCATTCTCACATCGAGGCATATCGAATATGATCTTAAAAACGAGATCTATCATCATTATCAGGAGCTGTCCATGGCCTTCTATCGTCGAAATAATACCGGTGACCTCATGAATAGAGTTACCGAGGATGTAAGCCGCGTCAGGATGTATTTGGGGCCGGCTATCATGTACACTATCAATACTATTGTCCTGTTCATGCTGATCATTATTGCCATGTTCAGTGTGAATGCCAGGCTGGCTATCTTTTCGCTGCTTCCACTCCCCTTTCTGGCCATTATCATTTATTATGTAAATACGATGATCAATAAGCGGAGTGAAAAAATACAACAGCAGCTTTCTACCTTATCGACCTTTGTTCAGGAAACGTTTTCAGGCATTCGGGTAATCAAGGCTTACGTTCGTGAAAAAGACATACGTCATAGATTCAATGGAGAAAGTGAGAGTTATAAAACACATTCCATGGCGCTCGTACAAATCCAGGCATTATTCTTTCCGCTAATACTATTGCTTGTCGGCTTAAGTACGATCATTACGGTATATATCGGCGGCATCGAAGTAATGAACGGTAGTATAACCTCGGGAAATATCGCCGAATTTATTGTCTATGTAACCCAACTCACTTTTCCAGCCATGTCATTGGGCTGGGTAACCTCTTTGGTGCAGCGAGCCGCAGCATCGCAGAAAAGGATAAACGAATTTCTGAATACCGTTCCGGAGATCGAATCCGGTAAGCTAGATATCGGCGAAGTGAAAGGCAGTATCGAGTTTAGAAACGTCAATTTCAGGTATCCCGATACAGGGATCCAGGCTATTAAGGACGTGTCATTTAAAGTAAGAGCGGGAGAATTTTTAGCGATCATAGGGCGTACGGGCTCAGGAAAATCCACCATTGCCAATCTCTTAATGCGCATGTACGATGTAGACAGCGGTAGAATTTTTATTGATGGTCATCCTCTGGACCAGCTCAATCTGCAGCAGTACAGACGACAGATTGGCTTCGTACCGCAGGAAGTATTTCTCTTCTCAGAAACAATCGGAAATAATATCGCCTTCGGTATTACCGGCGCTGATGCCCATAGAATAGAAAACGCAGCTAAAGACGCTGTGGTCTATGACAATATCATGGATTTCGATCAAGGATTTCAAACGATGATCGGAGAAAGGGGAATAACGCTTTCTGGAGGCCAAAAACAAAGATTATCGATAGCAAGAGCCATTATTAAAGAACCCTCTATCCTTGTTTTTGACGATTGTCTCTCTGCTGTCGATACCAGAACAGAAGAGAGAATCCTGAAAAACTTAGGCAAAGTAATGAAGAATAATACCAGTATCTTAATTGCCCATCGCATTTCAACGATAAAGAACGCCGACAAGATCCTGGTGATGGATGAGGGGAAGATTGTTGAACATGGGAACCACAAGACCCTGCTGGAGCTGAAAGGGGTTTATGCGGAGCTCTATGAAAAGCAACTTTTAGAAGAGCAGTCTGTGTAAAATACCGGATATATATAGGCCAGGCGACACTTTACAGAACCTATGGCCTGAGATACCTGAAAAAAATCAATTTGTAACTTTACGAATATCTGTTATATTTACCCCAACCTAAAAAAAATAACAATGGGAGATTTCGACAACAAAGAGCGAGAAGAGGTTTTTTCAAAAAAGGTAAGAGCCGGAAAGCGGACCTATTTTTTCGATGTAAAAGCTACGCGTTCCAACGACTATTATCTGACGGTTACCGAAAGTAAGAAACGTTTGGAAGACGGTGTATTTATTAAACACAAAATTTTTCTTTACAAAGAGGATTTCGAAAAATTCGCAGAAGGACTAAAAGATACTATCGATTATATAAAGGCGAACCAAGAGGTTGTTGAAAAACGATATGAATACTCAGAGAATAACTCTGAACCGGCCAAAGCCGAAGATGATTTTTCTTTCTAAGGTATAAGGATCAATAAGAATATGATTCAAAAATTAGGCTATCCATATCCTGGATGGCTTTTTTATTGCCCTTTAAGTTCTATATTTGCGGAAAATGACTGGAAGTTCCCAACTTAAACCCAAAAAATACCACCTATGGCATTACAGTGCGGAATTGTAGGATTACCAAATGTCGGAAAATCGACTCTTTTCAATTGCTTATCGAATGCGAAAGCGCAGGCAGCTAATTTTCCATTCTGTACCATCGAGCCAAATATCGGAGTTATTACAGTACCTGATCCCCGTTTGACCAAGCTCGCAGAACTTGTAAAACCAGTTAAAGTTCAACCTAATACCATAGAAATTGTGGATATCGCCGGTCTCGTCAAAGGCGCCAGCAAGGGTGAGGGCTTGGGCAACCAATTTTTAGCCCACATTCGGGAG
>CAZFQV010000017.1:0-17233 GCA_964521175.1 uncultured Sphingobacterium sp. | reverse complement strand
GCGGTTTGCTCCTGATCGGTGAGATCAAGTTCGGCGGAAGTACGGAGTACCAGATTATGGTACCCCTCTGTCTCGAGTCTCCGCAAGATAGCTGAACCCACCATCCCTCTATGACCAGCAATATAAATTTTAGCGCTCTTTTTCACCGTCTAATACTAATGATACGAAGATAAAACTATTTTTGTATGCTTTAATACTGAAATGGGAAAGGACAAATTACGCCGCTTCGCGGAAATCAAAACTTTTACGAATGTACTCGAGCTCGAAGAGGGGAAAATATTAAAAGGCAGCTGGGCTAAAGCGCAGTTCAAAAACAACAATCCGATAATATTAGAACTCGGCTGTGGCAAAGGAGAGTATGCAGTGAGTCTGGCTACCATGTTCCCTGAAATAAATTTTATTGGAATAGACTATAAGGGTAATCGCATTTGGAGGGGTGCAAAGACCGCCCTGAACGAGAATATCGCCAACGTCGCCTTTCTCAGGATACAAATAGAAAACCTACAGGATTATTTCTCTGAGAACGAAGTCAGGGAAATATGGATTACTTTCCCCGACCCGCAACCGCAGATAAGTCGTGAAAAGAAGAGACTGACGTCTGAACGCTTCCTTGACATGTATAAAATAATCCTTGGAAAAAATGGCCTCGTCCATCTTAAAACAGACAGCGACTCTTTGTATATTTATAGCTTAGAGACGGTTAAAAAGAGGAAGCTGACTTTACAGGCTTATACGAATGACCTGTACCGATCTGAGTTGGTGGATGAAGTGCTCTCCATAAAAACCTATTATGAGAAGAAGTACCTTGCTTTAAATAAAAATATAAATTATCTGAAATTTAGCTTCGATAATGAAGGACAGCAGTTTTTATGATCAGGTATTCCAAGTTGTCAGACTTATACCCCTGGGACGAGTGAGTTCTTTCGGAGCTATTGCGTCTTATCTGGGAACTAAGGGTTCAGCGAGGATGGTTGGGTATGCAATGAATGCCGCAGGGACGGCAGTACCACCAGTACCGGCACATCGCGTTTTGAACAGAAACGGCCTGCTGACGGGAAAGTTTCACTTTAGCAGCCCCGACCTGATGCAACAACTGCTGGAAAATGAAGGGCTAACGGTCGAAAATGATCAGGTTGTGGGTTTTAAAGATCTTTTCTGGGATCCGTCCATAGAACTTGAACACTGAGTATTGAATTAATCTCTACGATATGAATAAGGAACTATTAAGGTGTGCCTGGTGCGGAACCGATCCTTTATATGTTAAATATCACGATGAAGAATGGGGAAAGCCTGTTTATGACGATAAAACTTTGTTTGAATTCCTGATTTTGGAAAGTGCTCAGGCCGGACTCAGTTGGATTACAGTTTTAAAAAAACGGGAAAATTATCGACTAGCTTTTGCAGACTTCGATGCTAAGCAGGTAGCGGCCTTTTCCGAAAATGACGTGCAACGTCTGCTTCAGGATAGTGGGATTATACGAAATCGTCAAAAGATTGAGGCTGCAATTAATAATGCCAGGCTGTTCCTTAAAATACAGGAAGAATACGGGAGTTTCTCAGATTATATCTGGGGATTTCTGCCGGACAAAAAGCCACTCAATAATATTGTCCATAATTATAAAGACGTTCCTGCCACAACAGACTTATCAGATCGCATCAGCTCGGCAATGAAAAAATATGGCTTTAAGTTTTTCGGAAGTACGATTTGCTACGCTCATATGCAAGCAACTGGAATGGTTAATGACCATATTCAGGGTTGTTTAGCAAAATAGGCCAGATCATTTAGATTTTTAACTTTGACAGACCACCGTCCCACATTCCCAACCATAAATCCATGAAGAAACTCTTCCTTCTCGATGCCTTCGCACTTATTTACAGGGCCCATTTCGCACTTAGCAAAAATCCCCGGTTTACTTCCGGTGGGCTGAATACTTCGGCAATTATGGGATTCACCAATACTTTGCTTGAAGTATTGAGGAAAGAACAGCCTTCACATATTGCTGTGGTATTTGATACGGCAGCGCCTACTGAGCGCCATACCGACTTTACTGATTATAAAGCACAACGCCAGGCTATGCCAGAAGATCTGGCAACAGCTATCCCATATATCATCAAACTCATCGAAGGATTCAATATACCTGCAATTTTTTCTGATGGCTACGAAGCAGATGACATTATCGGCACCCTTGCTAAAAAAGCAGAATTGAAAGGCTTTACGGTCTATTGTATGACTCCTGATAAAGATTTTGGTCAGCTTGTTTCAGAGAACATCTTTATTTATAAACCAGCAAGGATGGGCAACGGCATGGAAATTCTCGGTGTTAAGGAAATTCTTGCGAAATGGGAAGTAGAGCAGGTACACCAAGTCATCGACATTCTAGGTTTATGGGGCGATACGGTTGATAATATACCCGGTATTCCCGGAATTGGTGAAAAGACTGCAAAAGCGCTTATTAAACAATAAAAAAAAAAAAAAAATATAATCAGTCACAGCCATGAGCTAAAAGGGAAGCTTCGTGAAAACGTTGAAAATTTCGCCGAGCAAGGAATAATCTCCAAGAAACTGGCTACTATTCTGCTGGATGCTCCCGTAGAACTCGACGAGGAAGCCCTAAAAGTAGAGGCGCCTAATCGTGAAGTCCTTGAACCGCTCTTTGCAGAACTGGAGTTTCGGACCCTGGGGAGAAGGGTATTCGGCGAAGACTTCAGCGTGGCAGATTCCAGATCTGCAGCAATAAGTTCTGGTCAGATGGACATGTTTGCTGCAATTCATCCCGGACCCGCAACAATGGATTCCACAATTGAATCCGCTGCCGAAAGCATAGCTGTGTCCCGGAACTTAAGTAATACCGACCATCAATACGATTTGGCCGACACCCATGAAAAACGCACTGTTTTGGCGAAACTACTTTCGGAGCAGAAAAGCTTTTGCTTTGATACAGAAACGACCAGCATTAATGCCAATGATTGTGATTTGGTGGGACTATCATTCAGCGTCAAAGCAGGCCAGGCTTGGTTTGTGCCATTATCTGCCGACAAAAGCGAATGTCAGGCCGGAATAGAAGATTTCCGATACGTTTTTGAAAACCCCGACATCTCCAAAATAGGGCAAAACCTGAAGTATGATATACTCGTCCTCAGCTGGTATGATATCAGGGTGCAAGGTGAACTTTTCGATACTATGCTCGCTCACTATCTTATTGACCCTGACTCCAGGCATAATATGGATCTGCTTGCTGAAAATTATCTGAATTATACCCCGGTAACTATCACCTCTCTAATTGGTCCCAAAGGGAAAAACCAGGGCAGTATGCGAGATGCGGATCCGGACCTGCTAAAGGAGTACGCAGCGGAAGATGCTGACATTACTCTTCAATTGAAGGATGTTTTCGTACCGATCCTTAACGAGGTTAATGCAGAAAAACTTGCAAAAAAAATAGAAAATCCACTTATTTACGTCCTCGCTGATATTGAACGCGAAGGTGTCAGAGTAGACCAAAACGCCTTAGCTGAATTTTCTGAGGTATTGAAAACAGATCTAAAGCTTATCGAGGCCCGAATTTACGAAAAAGCTGGGGTTAAATTTAACATTGCCTCGCCTAAACAACTGGGTGAAGTATTATTTGATAAATTACAACTTGATCCTCAGGCAAAGAAAACCAAAACAGGACAATACCAGACGGGTGAAGATATCCTGCTGAGGCTTGCGAACAAAAGTGATATAGTGTCAGATATCCTAGACTTCAGGCAACTTCAGAAATTAAAATCAACCTATGTGGATGCCTTACCTCAGTTGATAAACAGGAAAACAGGGCGCATACATACTTCTTATAATCAGGCCGTTGCGTCTACCGGACGACTGAGTTCCAATAACCCCAATCTGCAAAATATCCCTATTCGCACGGAACGCGGCCGAGAGGTCAGAAAGGCATTTATCCCCCGTGATGAAACTCATGTCTTGCTTTCTGCAGATTACTCGCAGATCGAACTGAGGCTTATCGCAGAAATAAGCAAGGATGAAAACATGATGGATGCATTTTATAAGGATCTGGATATACACGTGGCTACAGCCGCCAGGGTATACGGAGTCAATTTGGAGGAAGTCAGTCCTACACAGCGCCGCAATGCTAAAGCAGTTAACTTCGGAATCATTTATGGCCAGTCGGCATTTGGCCTTTCACAGAACCTGGGCATCCCACGTAAAGAAGCCGCAGAGATTATTGAAAATTATTTCAGCACCTATCCTGGCATCCGAAAGTATATGAATGATACCATGAATTTTGCACGTGAGAATGGGTATGTGGAAACTATTATGGGCCGTCGTCGCTATCTACGCGATATTAACTCAGCCAATCAGACCGTACGCGGCTTTGCTGAGCGAAATGCTATCAATGCACCTATTCAAGGATCAGCCGCCGACATGATCAAAATAGCCATGATCAACATTCATCAGGATATAATGAACCAGAACTTAGCCTCAAAAATGACCATGCAGGTACATGATGAGCTTGTCTTTGATGTGCCGGTCTCAGAAGTAGAGATTTTGAAACATATCGTTGAAGACCGTATGAAAAATGCTATTCCTACGACAGTCCCAATTCTAGTGGAGGTAGGGACGGGTACTAATTGGCTGGAAGCACATTGACTTGAACCTCATTGAATTTATTGATGGATGTTAAATGGTTTTTATAAATAACATTTACTAAATTCATTTTTCAAACAATCATTTACAATTTATGGAAGTGATGCATCTGAGTGCAGAATGTTATCCTGTAGCGAAAGTTGGCGGACTAGGAGATGTGGTGGGTGCGCTTCCAAAGTATCTTAACCAGGCAGGCATCGAAGCTTCGGTGGTCATGCCTTATTATGATAAGCCATTTGTCAGAGAAAGCAGTTTTGAACCGATATATACATCATCTGCATCTTCTGGTAATCTATCGTTTAAATACACCGTCCTTAAAGAAACAACAGGCAAGCTGGGTTTCACCCTTTACCTAATTTATATCCCCGGGCTCTTAGATCGGCAAGAGGTTTATTCATACCCCGATGAAATACGGCAGTTTATCGCTTTCCAGATATCCTTTCTAGACTGGATAATGAATTCCGCAACCAAACCCGACCTCATACATTGCCATGATCATCATACAGGCCTGGTACCATTTATGGCATCCCATTCTCTTCAATATAATTCCTTAAAGACAATCCCAACGGTTTGCACCATACATAATGCACAGTATCAAGGCTGGCTGGACTGGAATAAGATTGCTTTTCTTCCACCACTTAACCTCAATAAAGCAGGGCTGCTAGACTGGAACCATTGTATTAACTCGCTTGCGGCTTCCGTGAAATGTTGCTGGAGATATACTACTGTATCTCCCAATTATCTGAAAGAACTTAGTTTTAATTCGAACGGCCTCGAAAAGCTTTTTGAGATGGAAAAAGCCAAGGGTATCGGTATTCTTAATGGGATCGATACAGAAGTATGGAATCCGGCCGGAGATCCTATGATTTTTAAATCATATACTCCGGAAACGGTAGAACAAGGAAAAAAAGCCAATAAAAAGATGCTTTGTAAGCAGTTTGGTCTAAGCCAGACTGAGCCACTAGTGGTATTTATCGGCCGACTGGTCCAGGAGAAGGGGGCAGATCTTTTACCTGATGCGATAACAGATTGCCTGAAAGCCTACCCTGACATGGTGAATTTTATAGTCCTAGGTACTGGTGAGCCATCTGTCGAGCAGGAATTACAAAATCTTAGGAGTTATGGCAATTGCGGCGTATATATTGGCTACGACGAAACTTTAGCACATCTCTTGTATGCGGGGAGCGACTTTCTCTTAATGCCATCAAGGGTCGAGCCCTGCGGCTTAAATCAGCTTTACGCTTTACGATATGGGACTATGCCCTTGGTGAGCATTACCGGCGGATTAAAAGATACAGTTATTGACTTGGAAGAGATGGATGGGTATGGCATTTGTTTCTCCACTGCGGGAAAAGAAGAAATAATATATGCTGTCGGCAGGGCAATTGACATTTTTAAGAACAAAAACAGAATGTCTGAACTTAGAAAGAAGATGACGGGGCTAGACTTTTCCTGGGATCGTTCCGCAAATGAATATATAGATTTATATAAAAGCTTAACTTAATCGGTATGAATTCAAAAGTTATATCTGTAATACTAGGAGGCGGACAAGGTTCACGGCTATATCCGTTGACTGATACCCGCTCGAAGCCTGCCGTTCCGATTGCTGGTAAATACAGATTGGTAGATATTCCTATCTCAAATTGCCTCAATTCGGGGATCGAGAGGATCTTTGTTCTCACCCAGTTTAATTCGGCCTCACTGAACAAGCATATTAAGAATACCTACCATTTCAGCTTTTTCAGTGAAGCATTTGTAGATATTCTTGCAGCCGAACAAACCCCTAACAATAATACTTGGTACCAGGGTACAGCCGATGCCGTGAGGCAGTGTCTATACCATCTTCGGCAGCATGAGTCAGAGTATATCCTGATCTTATCGGGTGACCAGTTGTATCAGATGGATTTTGGTCAAATGGTTAGGAACCACGAAGAAACAGGAGCTGAAATATCTATTGCTACTATTCCGGTAACAGCGCGGGATGCGCCTGATTTTGGGATCCTTAAAGCGGATGAAAACAACCTGATCACTTCATTCATTGAAAAGCCAAAAAAGGAGCTTTTGCCCGACTGGAAATCAGAAGTAGGGGAGGATATGAAAGCAAAAGGGAAGCATTATCTTGCTTCAATGGGAATATACCTGTTTAATAAAAAGCTATTAACCGACCTTTTGGAAGATAATTCACGAACTGATTTCGGCAAAGAAATTATTCCACAATCTCTCGTCGATCACCGGGTGGCCAGTTATCAATATGAGGGTTATTGGACTGATATAGGTCATATCCATTCGTTTTTTGATGCCAATATAGGCTTGACAGATGAAATTCCGGAGTTTAACTTATTTGATAAGAAAACAATCTACACTCGAGCCAGAATGCTGCCTCCCTCAAAAATATCGGGTACAACGCTTGAACGGACCATTATTGCAGACGGATGTATTATTAATGCTAGCCGAATAGAACGATCAGTAATCGGAATTAGAACCCGTATCGGCAGCGGTACCACGATAGTCAACACTTACGTAATGGGAGGTGACAGGTATCAAAGTCTTGCTGAATTGAACGAAGCTGCCGAAAGCAGTTCGCCAATAATGGGAATTGGAGAGCGATGTTATATCAAAAACGCAATAATTGACAAAAACTGTTTCATTGGGAATGATGTCCGCTTAAACGGTGGTCAGCACCTGAAGGACGGTGACTTTAAGACTCATACAATTAAAGATGGGATTATAGTGGTCAAGAAGCTTGCAGTTATTCCAAATGGAACGGTAATCTGAGCGTAAACTTAGACAATACTCTCCCTGATAATATCGGGAGATAAGGGTTTCGACACGAAGCCTTTCACAAAGCTAAAGGTCTGCGCACGCAGTTTATCCTGTTCATCAACAGAAGAAGTGACGATGTAGATACGAATATCTTTAATTAGGTCTGTCCTAAATTCACTGTATGTATTCAAAAAATCCCATCCATCGACCACCGGCATGTTTAAATCAAGTAAGATCACGTCCGGAAGCTCTTCCGGCTTGTTTGAGTTAATCTTAAGAAATCTTAGTGCCTGCGCTGCTTCCGTATGACTTATACATCGATCAAATAAACGATTTCTGGAGATCATTATCTGAGCTATACGTTGGTGTATAGGATCATCATCAATTATAAATACTGTGCTCATTAAACGAATATTTACTTAAGACCTAATATCGGGCGTTTGATAATCCTAAATTTAGTGAAAAAAATCTGACCTTCAGGTAAGGAGCATAGTTATGCCAAGAATATATTATTCATCGTCGGAAAGTTGACTCCCACCCGAATAAGCACCTCTACGCACCACAGGCATACCCACCATATGATATAGGTCATCTAGTCGGAGCAGACTGCTATTGGTTAGATTAGTAAGTAGGATGACGGTTATATCCTTGTCTAACTGTCGCAGGTAAATATGCCTGAATCCATGCCACCAGCCGGTATGATATACTACCTTATGATCAGCATCCTCAAAAAGCCGCCACCCGTATCCATAGTTAAAATGACCATTTTCCATCTTGCTGCGGGGAGTATACACGGAATCCTGAACAGCCTGACTAATCAGTTTCCCTCTACGTAAGGCCCGGTCAAAAAGGTAAAGATCATGGATGGTACTGTATATTCCCTTGTCACCGACAGGGCCATCGAGAAAGTTCTGTGCAACTGATCTCCGCCAGATTCGATCATGGCCAACCACATCTACCGGGATTTTCTCATATTCGGCCTTGGAATATACCGCTGTATTTTTCATGCCGGCAGGCAGGAAAACATTTTCAGCCATGAATTGCGAAAAACGCTGCCCGCTAATTTTTTCTATAATCGCTGCCAGCACCATGAAATTAGAGTTGTTATAATGAAACTTTAGGCCTGGCTTCATATATCGAGCGGGCTTATGTTCGGCGATAAGCTTCATCACGTCCTGGTTGGATATCCCTTTACGCTCATCCTTTTTAGCAGCTTTCCACAGGTTATCGACAAAATATACGTAATTCATCATACCCGACCTGTGACTAAGCAGCAGGCGGATCGTTATTCCATCGTAAGGAAAATCCGGGTAAAATTCCTTCACGTCCTGGTCGAGACTGAGTTTCCCATCTTCAACCAGCATCATGATGGCCGTTGAAGTCATGGTTTTCGAAACAGAGGCCAGTTCAAAGACAGAATTGATTTTCAGACTGTCTCTGTGCAGATGGTCAGCCCAGCCGATCGCTTTCTCATAAATGATCTTACCATTTTTTGCCACCAGCACATTGCCATTGAAGCCCGATCGCTTATGTAGTTTCATTATGAATTCGTCGATGCGAGGATCTGCTTTTTCAGGGTTATAGATGAGTGCTATGCTATCCAGCTCTGCTTCCGTAATTGTTCTTTTTTTTCGTTTTTCGCCAGGAGAAGAAGAGCAGCTGTGAAATATAATTGACGTGAGGAAGAGAAAAATCAGAGTACGCACCGGCTGGATCATTAAATAAATATTGGTTTATAGTTTAAATGCTGAAAATTATAAAATATTACACTAGCCCCTGAAAAGAGTTTTAAACATCGACGCTTAGGGCCAGGTAAATCCTTATGTAAAATATGAGTTAATGGTACCTCAACTGCGTAAAAAAATCTAAATTTGCTTGTACTAAAATTCATATTTCAAATGACTTACAGAATAGAACATGATACGATGGGCGAGGTTAAGGTGCCCGCTGATAGATACTGGGGAGCCCAGACTGAAAGATCAAGAAACAATTTTAAAATCGGCCCTGAAGCTTCTATGCCGAAAGAGATCATCGCTGCTTTCGCTTATTTAAAAAAAGCCGCTGCCTACACTAATGCCGACAGCAATATACTTTCTATCGAAAAACGTGACCTCATCGCCCGGGTTTGTGATGAGATTTTGGAAGGCACGCTCAGCTCTGAATTTCCCCTGGTGATTTGGCAAACGGGATCAGGTACCCAGTCGAATATGAATATCAACGAGGTCATTGCCAATCGCACACATGTTTTGCAGGGTAACAAACTTGGTGAAGGAACAACATTTATACACCCTAATGACGACGTCAATAAATCACAATCTTCAAATGATACTTTCCCAACCGCTATGCATATTGCGGCTTATAAAATGGTATTGGAAACCACAATTCCTGGTGTCGAGAAATTGAGAGATGCTCTTCAGAAGAAATCGGAAGAATTTAAAGACATCGTAAAAATTGGCCGGACTCATCTTATGGACGCCACTCCGCTTACCCTTGGGCAAGAGTTCTCAGGCTATGCTTCTCAGCTCAGTCACGGATTAAAAGCGCTCAGAAACACACTGGATCACTTATCGGAATTAGCTTTGGGAGGTACTGCCGTCGGCACTGGTATTAATACTCCCAAGGGTTATGACGTGAAGGTTGCACATTATATCGCAGAATTTACAGGCTTGCCATTCCGCACAGCAGAGAATAAGTTTGAAGCACTTGCTGCTCATGACGCTATAGTTGAAACACATGGCGCATTAAAACAAATCGCAGTTTCTTTAATGAAAATCGGAAATGATATTCGCTTACTGGCCTCAGGCCCTCGTTCCGGAATCGGGGAGATACATATACCAGACAATGAACCAGGATCTTCCATCATGCCCGGCAAGGTAAATCCTACCCAGAATGAAGCAATTACCATGGTCGCAGCCCAAGTCATGGGCAATGATGTGACAATCAGTATAGGTGGCTCCAACGGCCATTACGAGCTCAATGTATTTAAGCCGGTTATGGCCGCCAATTTTTTGCAATCGGCCCGCCTAATCGGAGACTCCTGTGTATCGTTCACGGATAATTGCGTGAATGGTATCAGGCCGAATTACGAAGGCATTAAAAAACATCTTGAGAACTCCCTCATGCTCGTAACAGCATTGAATCCTCATATCGGATATGAGAATGCGGCCAAAATCGCTAAAAAAGCACTTAAAGAAAATAAATCTTTGCGGGAGGCGGCTCTCGATCTGGAGTTGCTGACCAATGAGCAGTTTGATCTATGGGTTCGACCTGAGGATATGATTGGCGGTTTAAAATAGAACCCGCGTTTATCAGATAATAGAAAGAAACGCATGTCGAAATTAAATACTTTCGCTCTTTTGTTGCTATGCCTTTTCGCCTTCGGCTCCTGTAGGTTTAACCCCAACCTGCAGGGCGAGGGTAGTACAGACCTGCAGGGTATCTGGGAAGAGGATAGCGTCCCGTATCAGACTGAAAGGCTACAGTATTCAAAGCACAAGTTTTATTTTACCTGCGATTCCGTATACTTAACCATCCGCACTTTCGCTAAAACAAATATTTACCCGGATAGTTGTTTTAACAACGGTGTATGGACTGAATATGCAAAAGGTACCTATCAGCGAAAATCAGACACGCTTATGATTAATGCTACTTTTACTAAATCTAATTTCAAGCAGAAGATCTCCGGATGCTACCGTACCGGCCAATACCTTCCTGCTTTTTTGGTTAAAGAAAGTAGCCCCGGCGTTTTAAACCTGGAGGGCTTACAGGATCATCTCCCGCTCAGTCTGAATCTCCTGGAGAAAGTTGTCTGTACGCCAAAGCCCTTAAATTAACGTATCTTGAGCCAACAAAGATGATTAAATCATTTTTATTGACTCCATCTGAACGATCAAAAGACCATAAGCACAGATGAAAATTACGAGATTCAAGAAGATTTCCCTAATAATCTTTCTCTATATTCCCACGCAAACTATGGCTTGGGGTCTCCTCGGGCATCGTATAGTGGGCGAAATTGCAAGTCGCCATGTCACCAAAAAAACCAGTCGTGAATTAGAAAAAATTCTGGGAAATGAATCTCTGGCGATGGCCAGTAACTGGGCTGATTTTATTAAATCAGAGCAATCCTACAATTATCTGGGGAGTTGGCATTATATTAATCTACCTGCGGGACTTAAGCCAAACCAGCTAGAGCACCGCCTTAAACTTGATACTACTACCAACGCATATACACGTCTGATTTTCTTGCGTTCCGAATTGAAAAACAAAGCGCTTGACCACGATAAAAAACTTATGTATCTACGCCTGCTAATCCATATCGTGGGCGATCTTCATCAGCCTATGCATACCGGCAGACTGAACGATCTGGGTGGAAATAAAATACAGCTACGCTGGTTTGGCAAGTCCAGCAATCTACACCGGGTTTGGGATCAGGAACTGATTGATTCACAGGGATTGAATTATACAGAATATGCGAAGGCAATTACTATTGATAAACCATCGCTTATTCAATTCCTTAAGGAAGATCCATCCCGTTGGGTGACAGATTCCTATATGATCAGTGAAACAATTTATTCGGAGCTTAAACCGGGTGATAGACTTGGTTACAGATATATTTATGACCATATTTCGATTGCAGAACAACAGTTACTGAAAGGCGGGATCCATCTCGCTGCATTATTAAATGATATTTTTAAATAGCGGCAATTGGTTTAAACCGGATTATCCTTTTTTAATATCAAACACCAAATGGCGCTCATAATTTACATCTCTTAAAAAAATATTTCATGAAAATACTCATGGTTTGCTTAGGCAATATTTGTCGTTCTCCCCTGGCTCATGGTATTCTACAACATCTGGCACAGGAGAAGGCACTCTCCTGGGAAGTCGACTCGGCAGGTACGGGCAACTGGCATGTTGGGGAAAAGCCGGACAAACGATCGATCGAGGTCGCCCAAAAATACGGCATAGACATATCCAGTCAGCGCTGTCGTCAGTTCAGTATAGATGATTTTGATTATTTTGACCATATTCTTGTAATGGATCATAGCAACCTAAAAGATATAGATGCTCTGGCACGTCATTTAGAAGATCGTCAGAAGGTAAGTCTTATTCTAAAAGAAGGTATTGTGCCAGACCCTTACTACGATGACAGCCAGTTTGATCCGGTATTCCGAATGATAAAAAAGCGATGTGAGGAGATTATCGATGAATTTGCATCACTTTCCTAAATAAGGCAAACAGATTCGTATTTTTAGCCCATGGCGATAATAAAACCATCCATCCCCAAAGGAACCCGTGATTTCTCTCCCTCCGAGATGGTCAGAAGAAATTATATATTCGATACCATCAGTTCTATTTTTAGGAAGTATGGTTATCAGGAGGTACAAACTCCTGTTATGGAAAACCTGGATACCCTAACCGGTAAATATGGTGATGAAGGGGATAAACTGATATTTAAAGTACTCAATTCCGGGGACTTTCTTTCTAAGGTATCTGATGAAAACCTTAAAGAACGCAGCTCCCAGCGGATCGTTCAGCAAATAAGTGAGAAAGCTCTTCGCTATGATCTTACGGTTCCATTCGCCCGGTATGTGGTCATGCATCAACACGAGATCGTCTTTCCTTTTAAGCGTTTTCAAATCCAGCCGGTTTGGCGTGCCGACAGGCCCCAAAAAGGGAGATATCGGGAGTTCTACCAATGCGACGTGGATGTTGTAGGGTCAGACAGCCTATTAAACGAAGCTGAATTTGTGCTGATTTATCACGAAGCACTAAAAAGCCTCGGCCTGAAAGACTTCAGCATAAAAATCAACAATCGTAAAATCCTTTCTGGTATTGCCGAAACTATAGGCAAGCCAAATCAGATCATAGAGTTAACTGTGGCCATCGATAAGATAGATAAGATTGGTCTGGAAGGGGTTATTCGCGAATTAAACGAAAAAGGATTCTCTGATGCAGAACTCGAAAAAATAAAACCAGTAATTTTACTGGAAGGAACAAATGAATCTAAAATAAACGCCCTAAAAGAAGTTCTGAGGAATTCTCCAACGGGTCTGAAAGGCATCGAAGAAATTGAATCGATCTTCTATTATGTAGACCATCTAAAGCCTCAGGATATTCAGATACCACTCGAGATGGACATCACTCTGGCCCGGGGCCTCAATTACTATACCGGCGCTATATTTGAAGTAAAAACAAACGAAGTGGCCATGGGCAGTATCGGTGGAGGAGGCCGTTATGATGACCTTACCAGTATGTTCGGCCTCAAAGGCATTACCGGCGTCGGGATTTCATTCGGTGCCGACCGAATTTACGATGTCCTTGAAGAGCTCGGCCTTTTTCCTGAATCGGCATCTGAAAACACTAGGGTGCTAATTAGTAATTTTGATGGTGAAGCTGAAAAGTATGCGCTGCCACTATTGCAAAGCCTAAGAAACTCAGGTATCCCTTCAGAGATTTATCCGGGCTCTACGAAGCTTAAAAAACAGCTCAACTATGCTGATGAGAAGCGTATTCCTTATGTAATCCTGATCGGTAGCGAAGAAATGGAAAGCGGCTTGCTCAGTCTTAAAAATATGAAAACCGGCGACCAGCAGAAACTTAAGATCGATGAGATCATTTCTCTGCTGACCGACTGATATTATCCGTCAATGCTTTCATAAACTCATCCGGGATTTCCAGATGAGGAATATGCCCGGAATGAGTAAACTCGATTAGTTGGGCGCCTGGAATGCTGGAAGCCGTCTTTTTTCCTAAAACATTGTATTGACCATATTTTGTCTGCTCATCGGCACTGAGCCGACCCTTCCCCACAATAGTTTTATCCTGAGTGCCGATCAATAGAAGAACAGGTACTTTCAGGAGTGGGAACTCATAAACTACCGGTTGCTCGTAGATCATCTGAGAGGTCAAGGCTGATACCTTCGCATAACGTGGAAACTCCGAGCTTCCGGTAACACCCGAGGCGATCCTAACCAGCTCGTCATATTCAGGCTTCCATTCCACGAAGTAAGAGTTTTGGTAGTATCTCTTTACGCTTTCCGGGGTCGTTTTCAGTTCCTCACGATACATGCGCTCAGGCTCTATATAAGGCACGAAACGGCGGTAATCCTCCAGTCCGATTGGATTTTCCAAGACTAACTGGATGGTTTCGGCAGGGTAAAGCAGCGCAAAACGAGTAGCAAGCATACCGCCCATGGAATGACCCATCACTATTGCCTTATCAATTCCCAGACTATCCATCAATTGTCTGTTAAAGGCTGCAAGAGTATGAAAGCTATAGTTGATAAAAGGCTTTGAAGATTTGCCGAACCCGATTTGATCTGGTGCGATTACCCGATACCCTTTTTTTACCAGCCCCCTGATCACGTTTGTCCAGTAATATCCACCGAAATTCTTGCCATGAAATAGCAATACCGATATGCCATTGGGGTTCGCTGGTTTGATATCCATATAAGCCATTCGGAGATCAAAGCCCTCAAAAGCTACCGGAAGAAAACTTACAGGGTATGCATAATCTACATTTTCGAGAGTAATAGACAAAGGCTGCTCCTGCTGACTATAGGCGCCAAAAGCGTACAAACCAAAGATGAAGAAAATCAGATTTTTCATTACAGGCTATGTTTTAGAGATATAAGGTCGTATGTCTATACTAAGTTAAAAAGATATATAAAATTTTATCTTAAATCATTCGCCAGGGGGTACTGCCTATCTATTTAAACGGAAGATAAAAACCTATAGAAATATTACGGCCTTGATTATAATACCCTATACTGGGATCTGATTGATCCAGACGGCCGGGCTTAAAGCGGCTGAGATGATCATAATAGGCCTTATCAAACAGGTTGTCGGCAGACAGGTTTACTCTCAAGGGTTGTGAACCCAGCATAAACGTCGTTCCCAAACCTATATTTACCAGACTATACCCTGAGGTGGTGGTCTCAAACTCATCTATTCGGTTTTGTTTGAAAACATTGTTAAGCACCAATGAAAAGTACGTCTTTTTTAAACCCTTCAAGTCAGGCTCCAGGCGCAATTCATTTCTCAGTACCGCGGCAGGAATAAAGGGTAGTGCCCGATGAGTGGCCCGATTCAAACCCCGGGTATAGGAGAAACTATTCTCAACATGAATAAGTTCGACCGGATGCAAGGTAAGCCCAGCTTCTAAACCCGACAGGTTTGCATTCTCCTGAATAAAGCGGTAGAGAGGAAGGGTTTTACCGTTTATAAGGATTTGTTCGCCATTTATATGTCGGCTGAAAATGTAATTGTCAATATAATTGTTAAACGCACCTAAGCTTGCACTCACCTCATTGGTATTGAATTGTAAGCTAAGATCACCATAATAACTGTTCTCCCGATTCAAATTGTTGTTTCCCAGCTCATACCTAAACGTCCCCTCATGGATCCCATCCGAGCTAAGCTCAGCAATATTAGGTGAACGAAATGCAGAACCGAGGTTAGCCTTGAAATTCAAACTTTCATTAAACTCCCAGGTAAAACCCATGGCTCCGCTTAGGTTTGAAAAGCTATTACTGAAATCATTAAATTTAGGCGAGCCATCTTCTTCCATCTGAACCCCCGCTATTTTCCGATAATCAAATCGTAAGCCCATGTTGAATGTAATATCATCCCAAGATTTTTTAGCATATCCAAATATCCCTATCTCACCGGATTCATAATCCGGGATCAGTAACTCCTCTGCTTTATTCTTATTGTCCTGCAATGACCCCGATAGGCCGATCACCGGTTCCCAGCCATTGTTTTCATTGAAATAATATTTGAAATCAGAGCTGTAAGTCTTAAGATCAAAAAAGAGCGCCGGATCAACAGAGTTATCTTCTAACTCCCGTCTTTGATTGTCCTGATAAGCTAATGTTGTACGCAATCTTCCGCTCTCAAATAATACATGGCTGTTAAATGCCAGTTTATAATGTCTCACATCCTGAAAAGGCAGCAAGAGCTTACGGTTTGTCAGGACCTCGTTTGTCAGAATATTACCATTCTCATCCTCAAATTTACCGTCCGCATTACGTTCGAAATCTGGCAAGCCGATATTGTTCCGAAAACTTGATGCAGTAAGATGAGCATAGCCCCACTTCTTATTCAAGCCAAGCTGGCCACTCAGGCTGCTTTCATTGTATCCGGTATTGGCAATTCGTCCGCCTGGCGCGTTGTAGCTGTATGCGTTTCTATATGAACCCCTGGCACGCCATACCACACCATGGTTATTGCCCTGTATCATCGCCGAACTTCCACTCAGGCCATTGTTAGACTGATAGCTCGTCAAAATCTCTCCTTGTATCCTGCCTGCAGGTGATGGCAATGGCTCCAGAACATTGATTACACCGCCAAGTGCATCCGATCCATATAACAAACTAGCGGCTCCCAGCAATACTTCCACCCTATCGGCACTAAACTGATCGACTTCAATGCCGTGTTCGTCACCCCATTGTTGCCCTTCCTGTTTTGCTCCATCTACCATAGTAACCACCCGATTATAACTTAATCCCCGAATTATCGGCTTGGAAACCCCACCGCCAGTGGTAATCTGCGACACACCTGGTATTTTAGCGATGGCATCTATTAGATTTCCGGACGGACGGTCAACCATTTGATCTTTGCTCACGGTTGAAACGGCTGTGCTATTTTTACGATTATCTGCACTAAAGGCAGTCCCCGTGATCACAATTTCCTGGGTTTCTATCGTGCTGGGCTCTAACAAAAACTCAATCTCAGAAGCTGAAGAAAAGTCCCCAAAACCCCAAAACCCCATGAAATTTGAGAGTAATGGGAAAGAAGTGTTTAAAAATGCATTAATAAGATTCA
>CAZFQV010000016.1:3667-17276 GCA_964521175.1 uncultured Sphingobacterium sp. | reverse complement strand
TTCGGGTATGAATGGAGAGGGTGGATTACCTCCGCTGTGCTGCGGTGATCCCTTTTGGGGGAGCGTCAACCCAAATGCTGTCGCTTCGCTCCCGTCATTTTTTGTTGCGATTTCGCTGGAGCGAGCTCCGCTTATCTTAACAAAAAATGCCGCCCTACGGGCAGCATTTGGGTTGCGGAGAGAGAGGGATTCGAACCCTCGATACAGTTTCCCGTATACAAACTTTCCAGGCTTGCTCCTTCAACCACTCGGACACCTCTCCTAAAGTTTGCAAAGCTATCAAAAAATCACGAACAATGAATGTTTTCCTGCACATTAGATCTGAGCGCCTTCTTCAGTTCTTTAGTGCTGAAATAATCCAGCATTTTCAATATGTTTGCAGAATTAAATTGAATTAAACGGTTCAGAATTAATGCTGAGTCTCGACGAGATCAAAAAACCTATCGCCGCTGAATTGGACATCTTTGAGGAGAAGTTTAAAGCTTCTATGAAAAGCTCCGTGCCGCTGTTGGATAGGATCACTCATTACATCGTCAAAAGTAAGGGGAAGCAGATCCGGCCGATGTTCGTTTTCTTTTCGGCAAGCCTCTGCGGAGGAATCACCGAGGCGACTTATCGCGGAGCAGCCTTAGTAGAGCTATTGCATACTGCCACCCTGGTTCACGACGATGTGGTCGATAATTCCTACGAGCGCCGTGGCTACTTCTCCATAAATGCCTTATGGAAAAATAAGATCGCGGTATTAGTTGGTGATTTCCTGCTATCGAAAGGCCTCCTTTTATCAATCAATAACGATGATTTCGACTTACTGAAAATAGTTTCCGAAGCAGTGCGTCAGATGAGTGAGGGCGAATTACTCCAGGTGGAAAAGGCGAGACGGCTGGATATCGACGAAGGTATATATTACGAAGTGATCCGTCAGAAAACCGCTTCTCTGATTGCTTCCTGCTGTGCATGCGGCGCTGCTTCTGCAGGAGCCGATGCGGCAACGATTGAGCAAATGCGCTTGTTTGGAGAGAAAGTAGGGATTGCCTTCCAGATTAAAGATGATCTGTTTGATTTCGGGACAGATGACATCGGTAAGCCGCTTGGCATAGATATTAAAGAAAAGAAAATCACTCTTCCTTTAATATACGCACTGAACAAGTCAGACAAGTCACAAAAACGCCGGATCATTAATCTCATTCGTAATCACAATGAGGAAGCGGATAAGGTATCCGAGGTCATCGATTTTGTAAGGAACAGCGGGGGGATGGACTATGCTACCAGGCAAATGGAACTGTACCAGAAAGAAGCCTTCAGTATTTTAGATAATTTACCTGAACATAGCTCCCGAGAAGGCTTAAGATCTTTAGTTAGTTTCACTACTGAACGTAAGAAATAATGTCTAACGAATCTATATTTTTTGGGAGTTTTATCCTCTTTATTATCCTGATGCTTGCTATCGATCTTGGGGTCTTTAACAAGAAGGATAAAAAGGTGAACATGACCGAAGCGGCGGTCATGAGCCTTATCTGGGTCTCTTTTGCCATAGGCTTCTACTTTCTGCTGCTGAATAAAGGCGAGATACTTCACGGAGTTACCAACTTTTCCGAATTACAGGAAATCACCACCCGACATTTCCAGAATATAAAACTGGATCCGAATAATTTCCCTCTCAGCCTTAGCTATTATAAGCAAAATCTGGCTCTTGAATTCCTTACCGGGTATGTAATCGAGTATGCGTTGTCTGTAGATAATATATTTGTGATGGTACTGATATTCTCAGCATTCAATGTAGATGAGAAATATTACCACCGGGTATTAGTCTGGGGAATTATAGGAGCCGTAATCATGCGTTTTCTTTTCATCTTCATTGGCTCTACCCTGATCAGTGAATTCGGCTGGATCATGTATATCTTCGGTGCTTTCCTGCTGTATACCGGAGTCATGATGTTCCTGAACAGAGAGGAAGAAGAGAAGATCGATACGGAAAACCATAAGGTAGTGAGATTTGCTTCCAGGTACTTTTCGGTCTATCCCGAGTATGTGGGTCATCAGTTTTTTGTGCGTATCAACGGAAAAAACATGATCACTCCTTTGTTTATCGTTTTGCTGATTGTGGAGTTTACCGACCTGATCTTCGCTGTAGATTCTATACCGGCAATTTTTGCGGTTACCAAAGATCCTTATATTGTATTTTTCTCTAATATCTTTGCAATACTCGGATTAAGATCCATGTTTTTTCTGCTGGTGAATGTGATTCATAAATTCCATTATCTTAAAACCGGCCTTTCCTTCCTGCTTGTCTTTATCGGTTTGAAGATGCTTGGCCATCATTGGCTCGAAGAATGGGGCTTTACCACGAAACACTCTTTATTCGTTATTCTATTTATCCTGACGGTGAGTATTGTGGCTTCCCTGGCGTTCCCTAAAAAAGAAAACGCATCCCAGCAAGGGCGCTAAGATAATTTTCTATTCATGCAAGGGATTTCTCCTTTATAGTAGTCCCAGGATCTCATCTACATAGGTGCGATCATTTGCCAGTCGTGGTACTTTGTGCTGCCCCCCTAATTTACCACGGGTTTTCATCCATTTATAAAACAATCCGTCACTGGCAATGTGCACTATAGGTCGCTTCAACGCCATATCCTTGAAACGTTTAGCATCATAGTCGGAGTTGATTTCTCTTAGGGTAAGGTCCAGGATGTCTGTAAACTTTTCAATGTTATCCGGAATCCGTTCAAACTCTATCACCCATTCATGTCCGCCAGCTTTAGTGCCCTCGAAGTAGATCGGGCATGCGGTATAATCACGGATCACCGCATGGGTAAGCAAACAGGCTTGAGACAGTGCTTTTTCGGCATTATCTATGATAAGCTCCTCGCCAAATGCATTGATGAAATGCTTCGTCCGGCCGGTAATTCGTATTCGGTGCGGAGATAAGCTGGTAAATTTGATGGTATCGCCAATCATATATCGCCATAATCCCGCATTCGTAGATATGATGATGGCATAGTTCTTATTGAGTTCAACTTCATCCAATCCCAGCGTCTTCGGATGCTCGGCATTGATGTGCTCCATTGGAAGAAATTCATAGTATATTCCGTAGTCGAGCATCAGCAGCATATCTTCGGAATCCGGCTGGTCCTGAATGCCAAAAAAGCCTTCCGACGCATTGTAGGTTTCCATATAATACATATTATCGGAAGGAATGAGTTGCTTGAACTGATCGCGATACGGATTAAAGTTAACTGCTCCGTGGAAGTAAAATTCCAGGTTTGGCCATACTTCTAATAAATTTGACTTGCCGGTTATTTCGAGTATTCTTTTCGCCAGCACCAGGTTCCATGTTGGTACTCCGGATAAATTGGTTACGTTAACATCTATGGTGGCTTTCGCCATTTTCTCGACCTTCTCCTCAAAATCGTCCATCAGGGTGATTGACAGATCGGGCGTGCGATAAAACTCAGCCCAGTAAGGTAGATTCTTTATTAAAACTGCGGAGAGGTCGCCGTAACAGGAGTCGGTGTTCAGCTGGTTGATTTGATGACTCCCTCCCAATACGAGGCATTTCCCGGTAAATATTTTGGTGTCGGGGCGGTTATCACAATACATAGAAAGAAGATCCTTGCCGCCCTTAAAATGGCACTCTTCCAAAGCCTCTTCACTCACCGGAATGAATTTACTTCGGTCATTGGTGGTGCCGGATGATTTGGCAAACCATTTTATCTCCGATGGCCATAAAATATTCTGCTCTCCGTTTAACATTCTTTCTATGTACGGCTTGAGGGTATCGTAGGTCTGTATAGGAACGCGGTCCTTAAACTGGTCTTGCGTATAAATTGACGCATATCCATATTGTTTGCCCCATTCAGTATATTGTGCTTCGGAAATAAGATTCTGAAACCATTCATCCTGGACATCAAAGGGATATTTAATGAAAAGCTCGATCTGATGCATCCGCTTTTTCATTATCCAGGTGAAAATGGAATTTACAAGTGTCATAGGATCTTAGGGTATGCCTAGGGGTGGATTTTCTTTTTACGTAATTCGAAGTTCTGACCCAGATAGAATTTTCTGGCCATTTCATTATTTGCGATCTCTGCAGGGGTGCCTGTCAGCATAATTTTTCCTTCCGCCAGCAAATATGCACGGTCAGTGATAGAAAGAGTTTCCTGAACATTGTGATCGGTGATCAGGATGCCAATATTTCTAAGTCTGAGCTTAGCCACAATGCTTTGAATTTCTTCCACGGCAATAGGGTCTACCCCTGCAAATGGCTCATCAAGCAGGATAAAGTTCGGATCTGCTGCAAGGGCGCGTGCAATTTCGGTGCGTCTGCGCTCTCCTCCAGACAGTAGGTCGCCACGGTTTTTTCTGACTTTGTGAAGGCTGAATTCATCGATTAGCTGTTCCAGCCTTTCCGACTGTTCATCTTTGCGAAGATTCCCCATTTCCAAGACGGCTTTGATATTATCCTCAACACTCAATTTCCTGAAAACTGAGGCTTCCTGTGCCAGGTAGCCGATGCCCTTTTGCGCTCTCCGGTACATCGGGTCCTCTGTGATTTCCTGTTCGTCAAGGTAAACATGGCCTTCGTTTGGCCGGATCAGTCCGACGATCATATAGAAGGAAGTGGTTTTTCCCGCACCATTCGGTCCCAGCAAGCCCACAATCTCCCCTTGTGATACATGAAATGAGACATCGCTCACAACTGTGCGTTGCTTATATTTCTTAACCAGGTTCTCAGCCTTGAGGATCATAATTACTGGATAGTTAAGTCGTTTGCGATGGTTTTATCCCTTTGATATTTAACTGTATACTCTTTTTGCTCTTCCATATTTGTTCTTCGATCGTATAGCAAATGTCGAAAGGTGTTCCGGAATTTACCATTGATAAATGATCACCCAAGCTAAAGCCTATACAATTAAAGTAGGCCGAATCTCCCTGACGTACGTTCATTCTGAGATGTTTCTCTCCAACAATATTTGCTGAACCGTAAGTATAAACATTTCTGCTTAGAAATACAGGAGGCATATTTTGTGGCCCAAAGGGTTCGAACTGCATCAATATTCGATGGAATTTGGCATCTATTTTGCTGATTTTCAGTTCAGTATCGATATGTATGGCTTGTACTAGAAGCTCTTCAGCAATCGTACTCGAAACCACCTCTTCAAATTTTTTCTGGAATGCAGGAATATTTTCTGGCTTAAGCGTCAAACCCGCAGCGTATTTATGTCCCCCAAATTGTTCCAGGAGCTCGCTGCATTGAGATAGCGCTTCGTAAAGGTCGAAGCCCCGGACAGATCTGGCAGATCCGGCAGCATGACCATTGGAGAGGGTCATCACTATAGTGGGTCGATAATATTTTTCCGTCAGCCGGGAGGCAACGATTCCAATCACTCCTTTATGCCAGTCTTCGTTATAAACAACGGTAGTTTTACGATTGATTAGCTCAGGATCTCTACCGATCATAGCAAGTGCCTGCTCGGTGATATGACTATCGTGTTCTCTGCGTTCATCATTCTGCATGTTAATAAGGCCGCTTTTTGTGAGGGCATATTCTTCTGTCTCGGCAATAAGTAAGTTGACGGCATGCTTTGCATCGTCGATCCGGCCCGCGGCATTAATGCGGGGCCCGAGGGTAAAGACCACATCGGTGATCGTCATGTCACCTTCCCTGCCTGAGGAATTCATTAGTGCTGTTAAGCCTTTGCATGGCTGTGTATTGAGCCTGTGAAGACCATGCCATGCCAATATCCTGTTTTCTCCAGTAATAGGTACGATGTCTGATGCTATGCTCACGGCGACCAGATCCAGATAACATGCAATTTCCTCAAAAGGAATATCATTTTTCTCCGCATATGCCTGGATCAGCTTGAAGCCAATGCCACAGCCCGAAAGTTCCTTATATGGATAGTCGCAATCCCCACGCTTTGGGTCAAGTACCGCCACGGCAGCTGGCAGGACGTCACCGGGCAAGTGATGATCGCAAATAATGAAGTCGATATTTTTTGAATTGGCGTATGCAACTTTATCGGTTGATTTAATCCCACAGTCCAGCGCGATAATCAGAGAGAAATTATTCGTTGCGGCATAATCGATTCCTTTGCTAGAAATTCCATAACCCTCATGATAACGGTTCGGGATATAAAAGTCTATAAAACGATGATGTTTTTTCAGAAAACTATACACAAGCGCGACGGAAGTCGTTCCATCTACATCATAGTCGCCATAAATGAGGATTTTTTCCCTGTTTGCTATCGCTTCTTCGATGCGGGAAACCGCAATGTCCATATCCTTCATTTCAAACGGATGATGGAGATCGGAAAGTGCGGGCCGGAAAAATCGACGAGCCTGTTCAAAGCTTTTTATCCCCCTGTTAAGCAGTAGGGCGGCAAGGATTTTATCTACTTTTAGTGACTGTGCTAATTCTTCGATTTCCGCATCATTGCCAGTCTCCTTCTGCACCCACCTTTTTTCCATATCTTTGCTCTGATAATCTGTAAAAGTAGAATTTAACCGCATAATATACAAAGACCTTGGAAGCTTCCGCACTATATGAAGGCTATTTTTCGGTGGATAGCTCGAAAAAATTTCTGCCCTTTGATCCCGCGATTCACCATCCAAAGGATCGGCCTGCATCTTTATTTATTTATGTGCAGCCTTTCCTGGTTAAGACAAAAAACGACTTGATTATCCTCGACACCGGCTTGGGATTCAAGACCGATGAGGGGCAGATGGTTATCCGTGAAAATGTCCGGAAAGCCGGTTTTGAGCCTGATGACGTGACACTTGTATTAATGTCGCATTTGCATTATGACCATTCCGCGGGGATGGTTGACAGCGGTCAGGGCAATCCTTCCCTTACGTTTCCTAATGCGGAATATATCATACAGCGAGGCGAATGGGAGGCAGCCTATAGCAAACCCTCCGCTTCTTACCGCACAGAAATATTTGATTACCTGCAAAGGAGCGGTTCCGTGCATTTTGTGGAAGGGAACGGTAAGTTAAATGATGAGATTTCCTATGAACTTACCGGTGGACATTGTGAGTACCACCAGATTTTTCTGATTGAAGAAGAAGGTGAGATTATCTTTTATGGGGGTGATATTTTGCCTGAGCCTGAACAGCTGCTCCGTAAGTTTATGGCTAAATATGATTTTGACGGTCGCCGTTCAATGGAATTACGCCAGGAGTATGGACTTCGTGCTGCTGAAGGCAACTGGACTTGTCTTTTTTATCATGCGAAAAGCAAAGCCATTGGAAAGGTGTTGTATGAAAACGAGGTGTTCAGGATAGTTTGAAAAAAGGGAGAAAGCATTAAAAATGCATCAGAAACTTTTCTCCCAGGATCTTCAATCCCGGGGATGACTATTTCTTGGCTAATAAATTAATATTCAGCTCAAACTCATCATCAACCGCTCTATCGCCAATATCCAGGAAGAAAGTCTTTGACCGGAACTTCATATCATATTTTGTTCGATCAACACGTATTCCATTTGCTACCGCCACAATCAGGTCGTTTTGATACTTAATGGCGGCCGGGAAGGATATGGGTTTACTGATTCCTTTAATGGTCAGGTTACCAGTGATATTCACCCGACCTGTTCCAGCGGCGCTCACTTTCGTGATTTCAAATTTCGAATTGGGATTCTTTTCTACGGCAAAGAAATCGTCTGATTTCAGATGATTGGTCACCCGCAAATTGTCGGATGTAATACTGGACATATTAATTAAAAAAGTGCCCCCGGTTAATGATTTCCCATCATAAGTAAGAACGCCGGAATCAATTTGAATAGTGCCGGTATGGCCTCCGCCTATTTTTTTGGCTGCCCAGTTTATTTTAGATCGATCCGTATCGACAGTATATCTTTCCTCTTTCACGGGTTTATCGAAAGATGTCATAATAAACATGATCATTAGCAGACTTGGGATAGGAAGGATTCTTTTCATTCTTCTGTTTAGGGATATTATTATATGGTTTTTTGCAAAGATAATTCAAATTGAGTGATATTTTCTATAATGTCAGTCGCCGCGTTGCTGGTGTATTTCCGCTCAGTGTCTCGCGGCATTTTTGAAATAAATTTTGAAGGTGGTTCCCAGTTCTGGGACACTTTCTACGTCGATTTTTCCGTCCATGGATTCTATTTGTGTTTTTATGATATACAAACCAAGTCCTTTTCCGTCAATATTAGTATGGAAGCGCTGGTAAAGGCCGAATATTTTATTTCTAAATCGCTTCATGTCCATTCCCTGGCCATTATCGCTAAAAGATAGAATCACGTATTCATTTTTAATTCTGGTTTTCACGTTGATGACCAGTTTTCTTTGAGATGAGCGATACTTAATCGAATTGGTGAGTAGGTTGATGAAGATACTCTGCAATAGCTGTTTGGGGTAATAGATACTTCTGACTTCTGAAAAATTCGTTTCTATCCGTACCTCCGACTCCTGGATCTGTTTCTCGATAGTTTTAATAACATGGCCAAGCTCAATTTGAAAGTCCAGCGTTTCTTTCTGAACCTGGGTGTCACGCTTGCTTGCTACAATTTCAATTAAATCATTTAAGGTCGAATCAAGCTGTTTAATACAAAAGTGAATTTTTTCGTTAATTTCTCTGTTAAGCTCAGCGGGCGTTTGCTCGTCAGCCTGTAACTCGACCAAGCCAATCAGGTTAACAACGGGCGCTCGCAGGTTATGGGAGGCGATGTAGGCAAATTGTTGGAGTTCATTGTTCGCTCTTTTCAGTTCTAGCGTAATTTCGTGAAGTTCAGCTTCCTTTCTTTTAATGAAATCGATATCCAGGTAAATCCCCATAATGTATGCCGGTCTGGTTTCTTCATTAAAGTTCATGATCTTACTAATAGCAAGTATCCATTTCCAGTATCCGTTGGATGTTTTGATACGATAAGTGTGATGAGAATCGGCTATCCGGCCTTCTTTCAGGTTTCTTTTAATTTCACGTACACCTTCCTGGTCGTCCGGATGAACGATATTCATCCAGCTTGCCGGGGTATTTAGGTCGGCCGGATCATAGCCTAACGACCGGATCCATTTATTGTCGTATTTAATTTCATTCTGATGTACATCCCATTCCCAGATTGCGAGGCCTGCGGCTGCTATCGCAAGCTCAAG
This sequence comes from uncultured Sphingobacterium sp., assembly GCA_964521175.1. Taxonomy (GTDB): domain Bacteria; phylum Bacteroidota; class Bacteroidia; order Sphingobacteriales; family Sphingobacteriaceae; genus Daejeonella. The sequence continues at coordinate 8,156 of CAZFQV010000016.1, read as the reverse complement.
ACTCTGTTCTGTATTTTTTCTGACCTGAATTTCTTTTCGAAGGGCTAAAGTTTTTTTATGGACTTGTCTCCTGAGCTGCCTGTTCCAAATTAACGCTATCACGAATAAAATTAGTCCGACACCCAGTGAGTAGAGCAGGGTATTGAAATATTTTATTTTTTTTACTGCTGGCGGTTCAAACAGGAAATTATCCAGGTTTACTTCTCCTGAGACGATACCAAGTTGTTGGTAAATGGCGAGCATGTTCTGCCACCTGCCCCGATTGATATGGCCTATTTCTACTAGCTTGGGCAGAATTAGTTTTTCCATTCCCCCCGCTTCGGTCATGAGATCCGTCTTGGTGATGCCCCGGTCTTTAACACCAGGGAGGGTAAGGATGTAATCGGCAAGTTCAGATTGGTGGGTCATTGCATACTCCCAACCCTTCAAGCTGGCCTGATTGAAGCGCTCGACTAATTCAGGGTTCTGATCAGCCAGCTCATGCGTTGTGAAGAGCACATCGCCATAGAAGTCAATGCCATAGTCGATTGGTCTGAGCATATTTATTTCCACGCCTAGTTTTTTGAACTGCTCGGGCTCAACCGTATTATAGGCACTCATGGCATCAACTTTCCCCTCAATGAGATCCCGATTGTTCCAGGTATGCGGAATGATATGAATACTGTCGATCGGGATTCCCTCTTTTAAAAACAGTGCCTGTAGTACGAGCCAGCCTTGGTCTGGTGAGGCCATCAGGGTTTTACCTGCAAGGTCTGTTGGCGTATTGATTTTCTTGTCGGCCAAAGTGATAAATACATAGGGATTGTGCTGATAAATCGCTGAAATTACCACGACGGGGTCCTTGTTGATATAAAAGTTTAGGATATCTGAGCCGGTCACTCCAAAATCTGCCTTCCCGGATAATACATTGCCGACAGGCGAATCGCTCGGACCACCCTCGACAAGCTTAACGTTTAATTTTGCATCCTTATAAAATCCTTGCTGTTGCGCCGCATAATATCCGGCAAACTGGAATTGATGATGCCATTTGAGCTGAAGTGTCACCTGATCCACGGTTTGGGCGTTTACCCTGGAGTGTAGCAGTAGGCATATCAGCATCATGCATCCGGATAACATGCAGCGTTGGAAAGTGGACGGAAGTAAGCTATTCCGGGTCATCTTTTACGAAGATAGCGATTTGAAAAGACCGGATTTAATTTTTTTAAACCGATTCCTCCATATAGGCATCGACAGGCGGACAGTTACAGATCAAAGTTCTGTCGCCATGAGTATCATTTACTCTGCCAACTGAAGGCCAGAACTTAAATGCTGCAACGTAAGGCAATGGAAAGGCTGCTTTCTGTCTGCTATAAGGATGATCCCATTCATTTGCGGTTACTACAATTGCGGTATGCGGAGCATTCTTTAAAGGGTTATTGAGCTTGTCGGATATTCCCAGCTCTACTTCCTTAATTTCTTGGCGTATAGCAATCATCGCATCACAGAAACGGTCGAGTTCATGTTTGGGCTCGGATTCCGTAGGTTCAATCATGAGGGTTCCCGCTACCGGAAATGATACCGTCGGAGCATGAAAGCCATAGTCCATCAGTCGTTTCGCAATATCAGTTACTTCTATACCATAGCTTTTGAAGGATCGGCAATCGAGGATCATCTCATGTGCACAACGTCCATTGCTGCCTGAATATAATACCGGATAATGGTTCTCTAGGCGCGACTTTATATAATTGGCATTCAGAATAGCATATTTGGTAGCATTGGTCATGCCTTCGGCCCCCATCATGGCGATATAGGCATGAGAAATCAGAAGAATAGATGCCGAGCCCCAGGGTGCGGATGAAACGGCTGGTATAGATTTTTCATTGCCTATAGAAACTACTGAATGGCCTGGCAGAAAGGGTACCAGGTGGCTTGCCACGCCAATAGGGCCCATTCCGGGGCCACCGCCGCCGTGAGGTATGCAGAAAGTCTTATGAAGGTTCAGGTGGCAGACATCTGCACCAATAGCTGCCGGACTGGTAAGTCCTACCTGAGCGTTCATATTTGCCCCGTCCATATAGACCTGTCCACCGTGCCTATGGATTGTTTCACAAATCTCAATAATCGACTCTTCAAATACCCCATGAGTGGAAGGGTAAGTAACCATTAAGCATGAAAGTTGTTCTGCATGCTCTTCTGCCTTGGCCCTGAGGTCACCGAGATCGATATTACCGCGTTCATCGCATTTTACGATTACAATTTTCATCCCTGCCATAGCTGCCGACGCAGGGTTTGTTCCATGTGCTGAGGAAGGAATAAGTGCAACGCTACGCTGAAAGTCGCCCTTATCCTGATGATAGGCCCTGATCACCATCAAGCCGGCATATTCTCCCTGCGCTCCCGCGTTTGGCTGGAAACTCATGGCCTTAAAGCCAGTGATTTCACTTAACCATCTATTCAATTCGTTAAATATCTGCATATATCCCCCCACCTGATCGGCAGGAGCAAAGGGGTGCATGCTGCTAAATTCTGGCCAGGTTACAGGTACCATTTCTGTAGTAGCATTTAGTTTCATGGTGCAGGATCCCAGCGCGATCATAGAGTGACAGAGCGAAAGATCTTTTGCTTCCAGCGACTTAATATATCTGAGCATTTCATGCTCGGAATGATGCGAATTGAAAATGGGATGTTCCAGGTAGGATGATGTACGTTCCAGATTGCAAGGTATCCGGCTAGTTATGTCATTCTGTATTTCTTTCAGATCCAGATCATTTATGTTACGACCTTTTACTTTTGCAAAAAGACGTAACAGGGCCATCACATCATGGTAGGTAGTTGTCTCATCCAGTGAAATGCCGATCACTGAACCTTGATAGTTCAGGTTGATTTCACTATTGAGCGCCTCAGCATGAATTGGATTGACCAGGTCGCCTACATCGAATCGAAGAGTGTCGAAGAAGTACTCATTTTCTTGTTTATACCCCAGCTTTTCAACAGCCTTATTGAGTAATACGCTGAGGCCATGTATCCGTTTGGCGATTTTCTTTATACCCGCCGGACCATGATATACTGCATACATCCCAGCCATGATGGCCAGCAGGGCCTGGGCGGTACAGATATTACTGGTAGCCTTATCCCGCCGAATATGTTGTTCGCGTGTTTGCAGAGCCATGCGCAGAGCGTAGTTACCCGCATTATCTATACTGACACCGATAATTCTTCCCGGTACGGAGCGTTTGTATTCATCTTTGGTGGCAAAAAACGCAGCGTGGGGGCCGCCAAAACCCATCGGAATACCGAAACGTTGACTAGAACCCACCACAATGTCGGCGCCCCACTCCCCCGGAGGACTTAACAGCGACAGTGCCATTATATCTGCAACTACGGTAAGCTTGATTCCTTTTTCATGGATCATTGCTGCGAAGTTTGTATAATCGAAGACGGAACCATCACCGGCCGGATACTGTACAATCGCACCGAATACCGACTCACTTAAAGCTGTGGTTCTATGATCGCCAATCAGCAATTCGATGCCGTAAGGCGCTGAGCGTGTTCTTAAAATATCAATAGTCTGAGGGAATAAGTCCTTGGAAACAAAGAAAATATTAGCACTGGTGTTTTTCCGTAGCGAATATTGCATAAACATAGCTTCCGCTGCTGCCGTACCCTCATCAAGAAGGGAGGCGTTGGCGATCTCCATCCCCGTAAGGTCGGTAATCATGGTTTGGAAGTTCAGCAGAGCCTGTAAACGACCCTGTGCGATTTCTGCCTGATACGGAGTATACTGGGTATACCATCCCGGATTTTCAAGTATATTCCTCTGGATAACGCCAGGCACGATCACATCATAATAACCCTGTCCGATAAATGACCGGGTGACCTTATTGTTTGATGCCGTTTGGCGAAGATCCTTAAGGTAGTCAGATTCGCTTTTTGCAGATGGCAAATTTAAAGGACTCTTTAGGCGAATATTGGCCGGGACGGTTTGTTCTATTAGTTCATTCAGAGAATCAACGCCGATAGCATTCAGCATCTCATTTGTATCCTGCTCGTCAGGAGCAATATGGCGCTGCTCAAACTTTTCCTGGTAGTCGATATTAAGCTTCATTAAAGGGAGGAATATAATGGGGTAAAAGTAATAAAATTCCTCTTATACAGATACTGTAATCGCTGTTATGGAGTGGAAAATATAAAGTTTATGCTTAGTCAACTGCCCATCCTGAACCCTTTTTTAGTTTGAGCTTATAAGTTTTAGTGATGAACTCGCTGTTTGATTCACCAGGATCCATAAAGGGATAAAATTCTGTTCCTTCTTTTTTGAGTGAAACGGTGACTTTAGCACTATTATTACCGGTCTTTATAAAATTTACTGGCTCCTTGTTGTCTAAAACATATTTTATAGCAATAACACTAGCTTTACCTTTCCCCTGACTGATGACTAAGGGCGCAGATTTCCCGGCTAGGCTAACCTGATAAATAAAGGTGCTGTCTTTTGAAAGGAATATCTTTTTTT